>CAYWHT010000368.1:0-2914 GCA_964458135.1 uncultured Saprospiraceae bacterium
GCCGAAAAAATAGCGGCGTCCTATTTTCACAAATCTCATGTTGTCAGACTATAATTGAAGTCTCACAGGTACCAAGAACGTTTTTTCATACTAATCCAATTTATCGTGTTGCCACGTCGCCCGGACGTGGCTTTTTTATAGTTGGCAGGCTATAGACCATTTTCCTTTTGTCGGGCGTTTGCCCCCCTTCTCTTCACAAACTATCTATCTGGGTAGTGTAATTCGGCTCCAACCAGCCTAACTTGGAATTATTATAGCGATGCGATGGGCGTTTAAGCGAAGAAGGAGTTTCCATTCGTTTGGAAACTCCTCCCTTCCGCTCCATTTAGAACTAATGAGTGTTTTTTCACACAATCCGGGATAGGGTTGCCTCCAGGCGCAACCCTATTTTTTTTGTTCTACCAACCAGGGAAGAAATTAAATCCGAAAACCCCGGTATCAAACTCTCCGCCGTTGATGGGAATGGCGTAGTAAGGTTCCAGCACCAGGGCCCCGAAAAGGTTTACCCGCAGGGAAAGGCCCGTACTGAATACCGGATTTGCTTCCTGCAGGGTGCCTTCCAGGCGATTGACATCTCCCTCAAACTGTTCAAAATCAAACCAGGCCACGCCGGCGTCAAAAAAGAGGTTTAGATCTGAAAAGAGGAAGCCCGACTGGATAGCGGCGATTTGTTTGGGGCCGGTAAAGGGCAGCCGCACTTCGAAATTACCCACCAGCAATTTACTACCGAAGAGCTGATCAATGGAGCCGCCATTGTTTAACAATAACTGTTCGGTACTACTGTCATTGAAGCCGCGAATGTACCAGGGGCTGCCCAGGTAGAGCGGAAATTCTTCGTTGCCTTGCCCGTAGCGGCCAAAGTGGAAGCCGCGGAAAGCAAAGGTTACCGGCCGGACATTTACGTAGCGGCGGTAATCCAGGGTCGCGCCGAGGTAGTCGAACTCGCCAAAATACTTATTGACCCCGAAACGAAAACGGTGACCGATCAGGGGAGCCGTCAGGCCAAATTGGGAATTATCACCGACCAGGGCGGCTCCGGTTTGTATCAGGTTAAAGCCGGAAAAGGGAGAATCCACGTTATCCCGGTCTTGATCGATCAACTGACCGCTTTCCAAAAAGGTGAAGTCAAACTGTTCGCGGCTGAAGCTGTAGCGGGCATAGGAGGCGTCTGCTTCGACTCTTAAGGTTGTGGAGAAGGGTAAAAAGGCGAATACCGAAGCTTTATCTTCGAAAATGCGGTCGATGCTAAATTGTTCTTCGATCACCGGAATTTGGCCCTGACTGGTGTCCAGCGTGTCCCGGGTGAAGCTTTGCCCACCGAAGGTGCGGAACGGAATGTGCGAGAAGGACCCCCCCCAGTTAAAGCGGTTCTCCCGGTTGATGTAGGCGAAGGCGCCGCCGAAGTCTTGAACTTGACCATTCATGGCCAGACTCCCGAAGAGCGAGTTGTTGCCGAGAATGTCGCTGAACTGAAAGTTCACCGCACCCGCCAGTCCGGTCGTCGTACCAAAAGTATTACTGGTGCCGACTCCTACCCCGGCGCTACCGCCGATGTAATCGAGTTGAAATTCGGGTTCGTATCTTACCTCCTGAAAAGCTGTGCTGTTGTAATCCGGCATTTGATCCAGCATGCGAATTTGCTGGTCCACCAGCGCCGTGGCCCGCTCATTGAACCGGGGCAGGGTGGCGGCTTCAAAATTGACGCTGTCGGGACGCACCTCCTTCATCAAATACTGATCGGGCGTAGCCTTGTACAGGCGATATTTATTTTGGGTGAAGTAAGTGTAAACCAGACGCTCGCGGCGACTGTCATTGGCGATGCTGATAGCCGGAGCGTAATGGGTAATGCCGCTGACCCCGGTCATGTAATCGGTAAGCTGGTATACTTTTTGGCTGTCCCGCACGTACTTGTAGACGTTGCGATAACCGTCCCGGTTAGAAAGGAAAACAACGTTATTGTCCGAATCAAAAACGGGATTAAGGTTGTCGGCGCCGGGAAAGATTTCCAGATGCTGAGTCTCGCCGGTCTCCATATCGCGGATGGCCAAATTGAAGGTCAACTTACCGTTGGTGCGCCCGCGCTCCATGGACAGGTAGTCGGAGGAGTAAACCAAAAACCGACCATCGGGCGACCAGCTCGGCAGGGCTTCCGAGTAAACATCGTTGGTGATTTGTTCAACCCGTTCGGTGCGTACATCAAAAGCGTAAAGGTTGGGTTGCCCTTCCACCAGGCCGGAAACTACGATTTTGCGCCCATCGGGCGACCAGGCCGGATTGCTAAAGGCTTCTACCCCCTCTAGATAAGCTTCCTGCACCGTCTTGCCGGACTCCACGTCTTTGATAATCAAAATGTTGCGTCCCTTGCTAAACCCGACAAAGGCAAAGCGCTTGCTGTCGGGCGCCCAAGTGCCGGCCGATTCGATATAATTGAAATCATCGATGTGCGATTCCTTGGTCGAACTGGCCACCTTGCGGATGATTTCGCCACTGGTGTTGGCTAAAAACAAATCGATGGAGAAGAGATCCTTCTCCGACAGAAATATGATGTAGCGTCCATTAGGGCTTATATTGGGCGCAATATTGATTTTACCTCCTTCTTCCTGGGAAATCAATTCTCGCCCGATAAATTCCTCTTCCTCCCGCGGCAGGTACTGCTTGTAGTGATTTTTCAAGCCCTCTATCCACAAGCTGGAAAGGTTCTCCAAACTCATGCCCATGACGCGCTGAGTGGCGATTTGCAGCCCGTACTTGGCGGTGGCGGACAAGTAGGGCTCGATAATTTCATCACCCCGGAGCCCGGTGACAAAAGCCCAAAACGCCTGCCCGTAGCGATAGGGAAAGTATTTTTGCGGATTGGCCATCTCCTGAATAGTCGGCACCTTATCGGCCAGCACGGCATCGCGCATCCACATGG
>CAYWHT010000368.1:2924-5019 GCA_964458135.1 uncultured Saprospiraceae bacterium
ACATGGAGGTATGGGCGTCCACGCTGCCGATTGACATGTATTCGGCCATGCCTTCCACCATAAACAACGGCAAATTGCTCAAGCTCCGCAGGGAAGTGGAATCTCCCTGCAGGACGAGATTGTACTGAAAGGCGTGCACCAATTCGTGCCCCAACACGTGCGAGGTTTGCTGATTGGTGGCCGCAAAGGGCATGACCACCCGGTTTTTGAAGGCTTCCGTGACCCCGCCGGTACCCACGCCGATGGCGCCGCTAATGGCGTTGGTTTGCTGAAAATCCGCGTGGTTGTTGTAAATAATAATGGGATTCTTGCCGTAAATCGTGTCGGAAAGCACCCGCTGGTGGAGATTGTACCAATGTTCGCTGTAATTGGCGAATTCATTGAGGGCATTTTCATTTTTCAGATAATGGTAAATCTCGAAGTGGGGCGTTTGATAAACCCTGAAATCAAAACTTTCGTAGCTCGGTTTGTTTCGACCAAAGTACCCCGTCTGAGCTTGAAGCCACCCAGTCAGGAAGACTAAACAAAGCAGGCTTATATGTTTTACTTTCATAACGCGATAGTTTTCTTGTTACGATTAACAATTGTTAAAGGCCGTAGGTGTATGAAGTAGTGTTCCTTACTAGTTAAAATTGTCTTAAAGGGATTTTGTACGTAGGGCGGCTGACAAATTCCCGCCGTTCTTGCTTCGCAGCCCCCTGATTAAGCTTGGCGGTGCTCTGTAAAATTGCCGAAAAATCCGAAAAAAATACCTTTTTGGTATCCGGCCGGCGCCGCAATTTGCCGTTTCTTTGCGATGCGTAAAAAGTAGGGTATGCTGTTTTCAAACGGTAGACGGGCGGGAGTCGCCATTAGAGCTTGTTTGGATTTCACCCTTTGGGCTGCTCTTGCCAAATTTTGCACTGCACTTCGTTGCTCTTCGGTCGCGTAGCTTAGGCTATGCTCCCTTATCGCGCCTCGTTCAGCACAAAATTTGGCGGCGTTCGCACCAAAAGCGAAATCCAAACAAGCTCTTACTTTAAATACATTTGACGGTTATCGGATGTTCCCGGGTTGGGCGGGTTGCGACGCGAAATACCAATTCTTCGACTTAATTTTCGACTATTGAAACAAAAAGGGCGCTCATTCTGCTTAGCGCAATCGCTAAAATTAACCACCCAACAGCAAACCTATGCTCCTGACCTTCATTGGCGTGTACCTCGGTTTGACTTTACTGATCGGCTGGTGGGCATCTACCAAAGTCAAGAACACCCAGGATTACGTCATCGCCGGCCGGCATTTGCCGATGGTGGTGGCGGCCTCGGCCCTTTTTGCCACCTGGTTTGGCTCGGAGACGATCATGGGAGCTTCCTCCGAATTTGTAGAACACGGCCTGCTGGGAGTAATCGAAGACCCCTTCGGCGCCGCCCTCTGCTTGATCCTGGTGGGGGCTTTTTTCGCTCGCCCGCTGTACCGGCTCAACATCATCACCTTTAACGACTTTTACCGCATGCGCTTTGGCCGCTGGGCGGAATTTCTTTCGGCTTTCTTCATGGTGCCTTCGTACTTCGGCTGGATTGCCGCCCAATTGGTGGCTATGGCGATCATTCTCAAAACCCTGGCGGGCTTTTCCCTGATTACCGGCATCCTCATTTGCAGCCTGGTGGTGGTCTTTTACACCTACATCGGTGGAATGTGGGCCGTGTCGGTAACCGATAGCCTGCAAACCGTCATGATCATTGCGGGCTTGATTTACCTTGCCGTAATTCTGTTGCGGAAGGTGGGCGGCATCGAGGAAGTCATCGCTTCTACGCCCGAGGGGTTCTTTCGCTTTTTGCCACCTCCCCGGTGGCGCGATATCGTGCACTATGTTGCGGCCTGGATTACGATCGGCCTGGGGTCGATTCCCCAACAGGATGTTTTTCAGCGCGTCATGTCGGCCCGCTCGGCGCGCACTTCCGTTCAGGCTTCCTACTTGTCGGGCTTGATGTACCTGACCATTGGATTTATTCCGCTCTTCATCGGCCTTTGTGGCCGGCTGCTCTACCCCGAAATCCAAGGCAACGACCCTCAGATGGTCATTCCTTTAATGGTTCTGGAGCACGGAGGCCGGGCC
>CAYWHT010000369.1:0-4984 GCA_964458135.1 uncultured Saprospiraceae bacterium
ACCTTGAACTGGAAGGGCCTACGAAGGAAGTAAGCCTTAAGTAATTTTGAATGGTGAATGTTGCGCTAACACGGGCGATCGCCGCCCTGTGCGTGTTTAAGGTTTCATTTCACCATTTTTCGGCCTTTGATCCGCACTTTCTCCCGGCCGACGCAGGAGGACGGGCGCCTCCATCCCCTCACCTGCCCATGTGAACCAATAACACCGAAATATCCGCCGGCGAGACTCCGCTAATCCGGCTTGCCTGCCCGATCGTACGCGGCTTGAGCTGGGTGAGTTTTTCCCTGGCTTCCGCCGATAGCGAGTTGAGCTGCTGGTAATTAAAGTTTTCCTGGATTTTGACTTCTTCCAGGCGGTTCATCTTGTCGACCAGCTCGCGTTCCTTGCGGATGTAGCCTTCGTATTTCATGTTGATCTCGGCCAGTTCGATAAATTCCTGGTCGTAGGGCGCAAGGAAATCTTTCACTTCCGGAAGCACTTCACTTAAGCCGGACAGGCTGATGTTGGGCCGCAGCAGCACGCTGTGGAGTTTTACTTTTTGCTTGAGCGCCGCGCTTCCCCGTTGTTCGAGGTAGCCATTGATCGCATCCGGGCTGACGCTGGTGTCCTGCACGAACTTTTCGATGGCGGCGGCGGCGTTTTCCTTATCGCGCACCCGCAGCATGCGCTCCTCCGCACCGCGAATACCCAGGTGGTGGGCCAGCGGGGTGAGGCGCAGATCCGCGTTGTCCTGGCGGAGCAGGATGCGGTATTCGGCGCGGGAGGTAAACATGCGGTAAGGCTCCTTGGTGCCTTTATTGATGAGGTCGTCGATTAGCACGCCGATGTAAGCTTCGGAGCGCTTGAGGATGAAAGGCGCCGCTTCATTGATGGCCAGGTGGGCGTTGATGCCCGCCATCAGACCCTGGCAGCCGGCCTCCTCGTAGCCCGTGGTGCCGTTGATCTGACCCGCGAAAAACAGGTTTTTAACCAGGCGTGTTTCCAGCGACGGCTTGAGTTGCGTGGGCTGGAAGAAATCGTACTCGATGGCGTAGCCCGGCCGGAACATCTTGACGTTCTCGAAGCCCGGAATTTTACGCAGGGCATTGTACTGTACGTCTTCCGGCAGGGAAGAAGAAAAGCCGTTGACGTACACTTCGCACGTGTCCCAACCTTCCGGCTCCACAAACAGCTGGTGGCGGTCCCGACCCGCAAAGCGATCGATCTTATCTTCGATGGAGGGGCAATAGCGGGGCCCGAGCGCCTGGATGCGCCCATTGAACATGGGCGAGCGGTCGAAGCCCGTCTTCAGCCTTTCGTGCACCTCGGGATTGGTGTAAGCGATGTGGCAGGACATCTGCTTGCTCAGGGGTGGCGTAGCGGTAAAGGAAAACTTGCCGGGGTTTTCATCGCCCGGCTGTACATCGAGCACCTCCCAATTGATGGAGCGCCCGTCGAGGCGGGGCGGGGTGCCCGTTTTCATGCGGCCGGATTCGAAGCCCAGCTCCACCAATTGTTCGGTAATGCCTTTGGAGGCGCGTTCGCCCGCACGGCCTCCGCCGAATTGCTTTTCGCCGATGTGGATGAGGCCGTTGAGGAAAGTGCCGTTGGTCAGCACTACGGCGCGGCTTTCGATTTCGAGGCCGAGGCCGGTGCGCACGCCCACGATGCGGTTATCTTTGACTACGATGCCGGTAATCATTTCCTGCCAGAAGTCGATATTGGGATGTGCTTCGAGCAGGTTGCGCCATTTGCGGGCGAAGAGCTGGCGATCGCTTTGCGCACGCGGGCTCCACATGGCGGGTCCTTTGGAGCGGTTGAGCATGCGAAATTGCACAGCGGTATGATCGGTCACGATGCCCGAATAACCGCCCAGCGCGTCGATCTCGCGCACGATCTGCCCCTTGGCCACCCCCCCCATGGCGGGGTTGCATGACATTTGGGCAATGGTATTCATATTCATCGTCGCCACCAGCACCCGGGAGCCCAGATTGGCCGCCGCCACGGCCGCCTCACAACCCGAATGGCCGGCGCCGACTACGATGAGGTCGTATTTTGGAAACATGGTCTACTGCTTTTGCTGACGGCCCGCAAAGTTAGGGAAAATTGGGCTGTCGAGAAAGAAAACGCGGGTTGGGGGGAAATCGTTCGTAAGGAGAGGTAGCGCTCTGTCCCAGAAGTGCTTTCGAGGCATGCAATTGCCCTCCATGCAAGTCCAAAAGCAGGAAAAAACGCCCTTCATCGGTAATCTTTCCGCACCCTAATTATACTAACCTAATGAAGCAACCATCATGAATGCTTGACCAGAAAGCGTTCCTCCAAACCATCAAAAGCCACGAAGGCATCCCCTACAAAACGGCGCCGGGGTTATTGGGATGAAGGATTATGGTCCGCCAACCAAAAATTTGTGAATGCTGACTTGACAGACTATGAACTATTCCCCGCCGGGGCGCGTATCCACGAAAAAGAAAGTGGGAAAGTCTTATCGGATTGCCATCTCTATCCCCGACAGACCCGTCAGTTTTCCCTAACTTTGGGGTCGAAAAAAACAACCCGGTCGGATTATGCGCCAATTACTCGAAACCGAACAGAAAGCCCTCGAAATCAACCTCGACAGTAAAATTTACGGCACCTTTGCCGAAATCGGCGCCGGCCAGGAGGTGGCGCGTTACTTTTTCAAGGTAGGAGCCGCCGCCGGCACCATCGCCAAGACGATGTCGGCCTATGACAAAGTGTATTCCGATAAGATTTACGGCACCGAGGCCAGCGGGCGCTACGTGTGCGAATCGCGTTTGTACAAGATGCTGGATCACGAATATGAACTCATGGAATCGCGCCTGCAGAATGAGCGGCGCGACACCAACTTCTTCGTCTTCGCCGACACCATCGCCGCCATTAATTTTCAGCGCACGATTCAGGGCAACGGCTGGATGGGTATCCGCTTCCAAAAGCGCCCTGGCGGCGAAACCAACGACCTGGTCTTGCACGTACGCATGCTCGATAACGACAACCAGCTCCAACAACAGGCCATCGGCATCCTGGGCGTCAACCTGATCTACGCCTGCTACCGCTACAGCGATGATCCCGAAACCATGGTGGAATCGCTGATCGACAGCTTGCGCGGACGGGTCAAGATCGATATGATCCGGCTGACGGGTCCCGACTTCGACGAGCTGGACAACCGGCTGCTCAGCCTGATGCTCGTCAAACACGAGCTGACCGATGTGGCCATGTTCGGGCCCGACGGCCAAAACGTCCACGCTTCCGAATTTCTCTACAAGAAACACGTCATGGTGGTGCGCGGCAGCTTTCGCCCCCCCACCCTCGTCAACCTCGACATGATCAACAGCAGCTTTGAGCAGTTCCTCGAAGAGCCGGAAATAGAATCCAACCGCGCCGAGCTGCTCACCGAAATCACTATGGATAACCTGCGCGCCGGCGGCGAGCTCGACGAAAAAGACTTTCTCGATCGCGCCACCCTCCTCAACGCCCTGGGCCAAACGGTCGTCATCTCCAATTGCGAAGAACACCAGCGCCTCATCAACTACCTGTCCGATTATAAGATCAAACACTTGGGCCTGGTATTGGGCGTGCAGGTTTTACTCGACCTGATCAACCAAAAATACTACCAAAACATGGACGGCCGCCTGCTGGCCGCTTTCGGCGAGCTCTTCACCCGGGTGATCAAAATCTACGTCTATCCCGCCATGCAGGAAGGCAGCGCCGAGCTCATCACCACCCAAAACGTACCGGTGCCGGAAGGCGTTAAATTCCTTTACCGCCATTTGATCGACAACGGGCAAATCGTGGATGTGGAGGGCTTCAACCCCGAGCTGCTGCACATCTTCTCCAAGCAGGTGCTTCAGCTGTTGCAAGAAGGCCATTCGGGTTGGGAAAGCATGGTGCCGCCCAAAGTGGCTAAGCTTATTAAGGAATACTACCTGTTTGATTATCCCTACGAGCAGTTGGAGTTTGAGTATTAGCAAGAGCGTTGATTCGTTGAATCGCTGATGAGTAAGCTATCTCACCAAAAAACACGTAATCCATGCATAAAACATCAATCTTGACCACATTACTACTCGCTCAAGCCCTATGCTTAATTAGCTGCCAAAACGCTAACAATCAAGCCCCTGTAGAACAAGAAGCACCCGCAACCACCGAAAAGATCGTATCCATTGACACCTCCAAGTACAACACGGACTACATCACCGGACATTTTGACCCTTCACAACACCCTGACTTCGCAACCATCGCACCCGAGCACGCAAGCAGGGAAGGCATGCTGCTACACCGGGAAGCTTACGCGGCTTTTAAGGAAATGTTCCGGGCGGCGCAGCGGGAAGGCATCCGGCTCGTCATCCTTTCCGCTACGCGCAATTTCGATTACCAGCGAGGTATTTGGGAAAAAAAATGGAATGGCCAACGTCGGGTAGACGGCATGGATCTCTCCCAAGAGATGCCCGATCCCCGCAAGCGGGCCCTTAAGATTCTCAACTACAGCTCCATGCCGGGCGCCTCCCGCCACCACTGGGGCACCGACATCGATCTCAACGACTTCAACAACCCCTATTTCGAATCGGGCGAAGGCCTCAAAGTTTACGAATGGCTGCGGAAAAATGCAGGTAAGTACGGCTTCTGCCAGCCCTATACCGCCAAAGGCCCGGAACGCCCCCACGGCTACAACGAGGAGAAGTGGCACTGGTCCTACCTTCCCATCGCCCGCCCACTAACCAAACTGGCGGCGATCCGGTTAAAAGATGAGATGATCAAAGGTTTTGACGGAGCAGCAGAAGCGCCGCAAATCGGTGTAGTGGAGCGATACATTCTGGGCGTGAACCCGGAATGCCTCGATTAAGAGCTCGGTGGAAAAGATGCACAGGCCACCCACCATTTGATTCAACAAATCCGGAAATTCTCTTGTAGTCATTAAAAGACTTTTGGTGGTGATTAGGAACTATAGTCTGACAACCCAAAATTTGTGAATTCTGACTTGCTCTTTTTAGCT
>CAYWHT010000370.1:0-4945 GCA_964458135.1 uncultured Saprospiraceae bacterium
CAGTGTACTAGTACACCGTGTAATAAGTAACTTTGCGCTTTGGCAGTGTCTTTTGCCGAAAGGCTGCGTTGCTCATCAGTCTCGTAGCTACGGCTATGCTCCTTCTTCGCGCCTTGCCTTTCGCCAAAATACCCCTCCCAAAACATCAAAGAACTTATTACACAGTGTACTAGGGACCAATCGGTCATTCGGTTGTTATTGTATTGTACGCACCTGGCGCCCCGGCAAAGTAGAGGGGGTTCAAGCTTCAACCTTTTCTTCCTTAAAATTAATGGGGCGCGAATCAGGTGACACAGTTGTTTTAACAGTTCCGCAAAGTAATAAAAATCGCGCGTTATTTAGCGGCCGCCAGACCTGCCTCAACCACAAAGCCACACAAAATTTTCGGGCCAAACCTTACAAAAATCCCGCAGAAATATTTAATTCGCGTTTGTATCGCTGAACGGGGGTGAATCCAAACAAAAAATGGCTTATTTCCAGTTTTGGTACACCTCCTTCCAATCCTCAACGATATGGATATTCGGATTGACAGTTTGACCAAAACCTACGGCCCGCAGAAGGCCGTCGACGACATCTCTTTCGAGGTCAATACGGGTGAAATTCTCGGGTTTCTGGGGCCCAATGGGGCCGGTAAATCCACCACCATGAAGATGATTACCGGCTATCTGGGTGTACAGGAAGGCGACATCCACATCGGGGGCAAGAGCGTGCGGGATTACCCCGACGAAATCAAACGCTTTATCGGTTATCTGCCCGAAAATACCCCCCTCTACCAGGAAATGCCGGTGATCGATTACCTGGAATTTTGCGCCGTATTGATGGGGATTAGCCGTTCCGAAACGCCGGCGCGCGTGCGTGAGATGGTGCGCCTTTGCGGCCTCGATCCCGAAAAGCACAAAAAGATCGGTGAGCTGTCCAAAGGCTACCGGCAGCGGGTGGGGCTGGCGCAAGCCATGATCCACGATCCCGAGATTTTGATTCTCGACGAGCCCACCACCGGCCTCGATCCCAACCAGATCGTCGAAATCCGGCGCCTCATCCGCGACCTGGGGCAGGAAAAGACGGTCATCCTCAGCACCCACATCCTGCCCGAGGTGGAAGCCACCTGCGATCGTATTCTCATCATCAATAACGGCAAAATTGTAGCCGACGGCACCGCCGATACGCTGCGCAAACAGGCGCAAGGCCAGGAAGTGCTGCGCATTCGCATTGAAGACGGCGACGCCAATCGCATTATGGAAGCGCTAAGGGCCCTGCCTACCGTAGCCGAAGTGGATTACGCCGGCCGCGACCCACAACGCTTTGAACTGCAGAGCCGGCCCCAGCAGTCGTCTCGCCGGGAGGTCTTTCAGCTCTGCGTACAGCAAAACTGGGCGCTGACGGAGATGACGCCGCTGGAGACGAAATTGGAGGATATTTTCCGGTCACTGACGGTGAGTGGGAATGGTGCTTAGTAGTTGGTAGTTGGAGGGGCTTCGTTAGGATAACTTGTGTACGTTAAGGAAAAATAATCTTTGATAGTGCAGGCTGAGTTTGGTTGGACAGAAAGCCTCAACCTAGATCCTCAGCCTTCAACCTAACCTGAAGGCATGCAAACGATCTGGATTATTGTCAAACGGGAGTTGGCGGCCTTTTTCGATTCTTTGATCGCCTACATTATGCTGGCCCTGTTTTTGGGCTTTAGCGGCTTTTTTACCTGGCTGTACGGCAGTGACGTGTTTCTGGTGGGCCAGGCGAGCCTGCGCAGTTTTTTTCAAATCGCTTCCTGGACGTTGTTTTTCTTCATTCCGGCTATCACCATGCGGATGCTGGCCGAGGAGAAAAAGACCGGCACGCTGGAGTTGCTACTCACCAAAGCGGTGAGCGACCGGCAGGTGGTGGTGGGCAAATTCCTGGCTACGGTGCTGCTGATCGTAATCGCCCTGGCGGCGACCTTACCCTACGTCATTACCGTATCCCAGATCGGGAACCTCGACAACGGGGGCACGATTTGCGGCTATTTGGGTTTGCTCCTGATGAGCATGGCCTATACTGGCATCGGCCTGTTCGCCAGCAGCATCACCAATAATCAGATCGTCGCCTTTTTGACGGCCCTTTTTATCGGGCTTTTCTTTCAGGTGATCTTCAATGTGCTGGCCGGCAACTTCACGGGCCTGACGGGCGAAATCTTCGACGCCCTCAGCCTGACATCGCATTACGAATCACTCGCCCGCGGCGTAATCGATTCCAAAGACCTGGTGTACTTTCTGTCGATCGCGGCGCTGGGAATCTACCTTTCGGAGACGGCCCTGGCAAAGCGCAACGCCGCGTAACGCGGAGCTCCAGCTCCGCCGCCATTTTCGATAAAACGCGAAGCATCCAACATGTTCAACAACAACTTCATATCCATCCTCCTCATTGCGGCCATTCTGGTCTTCGTCAACCTCCTGGCCGAGCAGTTTTATTTCCGGCTGGATTTGACGGAGGATCAGCAGTACACCCTCAGCCCGGCGACGCGCAACATCCTCGACGGGCTGGAGGCGCCGGTAACCATCAAGGCCTATTTTTCCGACAACTTGCCCACCCAGTACCGGCAGGTGCGCAAAGATTTCGAAGATCTGTTGGTGGAATACGCCCGCCTTTCCGGGGAGCAGGTCGTTTACCAGTTCATCAACCCCTCCGAGGAGCAGATTGAGCGGGAAGCCCAACAGGCCGGCGTGCGCCCCGTACTGCTCGATGTGCGCGATAAAGATCAGATCAAACAGCAGAAGGCTTACCTGGGCGCCGTCATCCAGCAGGGCAATGACAAAGAGGTGATCGCCCTGGTTCAGCCGGGCATGGCGATGGAATACGAGCTCTCCAAGGCCATCAAGAAAATTTCGGTCAAGAATAAGCCCGCCATCGGCATCATCCAGGGCCACGGGGAGCCGCCCCTGCGGCAGTTGCAGCAGGCGCGCTCCGAGTTGAGCGTACTGTACCGGGTAGAGCCCTACACGCTTACCGATACGGCGGCGGTGCCCAATAAGTACCAGACGCTGGCCCTGCTCGCCCCCTCCGACTCCATTCCGCTGGGGCATCTGCAGCAGCTGGACGCCTTTCTCGACCGCGGTGGCAATTTGCTGGTCGGCATCAACCGCGTCAGCGCCGATTTGCAGCGCGCTTACGGTCAGCCGCTCAATACGCGGCTCGAAAGCTGGCTTCAGCAGAAAGGCGTCATCGTGGAGCCCAAATTCCTGGTTGACGCCAATTGCGGGGCGGTGACCGTACAGCAACAGCAGGGCGGCTTCCGCTTCGCCTCGCAAGTGTCTTTTCCCTACTTGCCCATCATCAGCAACTTTGCGGATCACCCGGTGACGGCCGGCCTGGAGGCGGTAGTGTTGCAATTCGCCAGCCCCTTGCGCTTTACAGGGGATACGACCAGAAACTTCCAACCCGTGGCCTTCAGCTCCGGGCAATCGGGCGCCCAGCAGGCGCCCACCATGTTCAACGTGCAGAAGGAGTGGACCGAGCAGGATTTTCCGCTCAGCAAACTACCCGTGGCCGGGCTTATGGAATGGACCACCGCCAACCAGAATCGCGCCCGCCTGCTCGTCATCGGCGACGGCGACTTCCCCATGGCCGGCGGTGGTCGCGGCGGCGGCGGAGACAACGTCGGCCTGCTCGTTAACGCCATCGACTGGCTCAGCGACGATACCGGCCTGGTGGCGCTGCGCAATAAGGGCATTCAATACCGTCCCATCGACGATCTGGATGACAGCACCAAGACCCTGCTCAAATACACTAACTTCCTCCTGCCGATTGTGCTGGTGATCGGTTACGGCCTGTTGCGCTTCGAAGCCAACCGCCGCAAACGCCTAAAAAGAATGCAAGAAAGTTATGGCTAAGAAAGTTAACAATACCGTGCTGCTTGGCTTGCTGGCCCTACTCGCCCTCATCTTTTTTCTCACCAACTACTTCCGCGAGCAGCAGCGCCAAGGCAACTTCCGCGCGGAGCTCTTCACCCTCGATACCGCTAAGGTGGAGCGGCTCGTCTTGGAGCCCTCTTCCGGGCAAAGCGAAACCGTCACCTTTACCCGGCAGGGTGGCGGCTGGCAAGTCTCCAACGAGGAGGTGACGGCTGCCGCCGCGCAAAACGTCGTGCCCCAACTTCTCGGGCAACTGCAACAGCTCAAGCCCGAGCAGCTGGTCGCCAACAGCGAAGACCAGTGGGGGCAATACGAGCTGGAGCCCGAGCAAGCCACCCGGGTGCGCATCACCGCCGCCGGCGCCGATCAGCCCTACGAGCTGCTCGTCGGCAAACTGGAACTGCAGCAACCCACCCCCGCCCAACAGCGACAGATGCAGCAGATGGGCCGCCGGCCACAGCCGCAGGGCAAGACCTACGTACGCCTGGGCGGTGAAACCGAAGTCTACGCCGTGCAAGGCATGCTCGCCCCCATCCTCAATCGCGGCTTCAGCGCCTGGCGCGACGCCACATTCCTAAATCTGCAAAAAAGCAACCTTACCCGACTGCAATTCCAAACGCCCGAGGGCAACTACACCCTCGCCCGCCCCGACTCCGTCTGGCGCCTCAACGGACAGCCCGCCGACTCGGCGGCCGTAGAACAGTACCTCTCCCAACTATCCCGCCAACAAAACCGCAATTTCGCCGATGACTTTACGCCCTCCGGCGAACCCACCCACCGCTTGACGATCCAGGGAAATAATATGGCGGAAGTGGTGGTGGAGGCCTATCCGGTATCGGGTAGCGAAGCTGGCTATGTGTTGCATTCCTCGATGAATGAAGGAGTGTATTTTCGGACTGAGGGAACGGAAGGGTGGTTTGGGAAGGTTTTTAAGAAACCGGAGGAATGGTCTTCCGCAGGGGAATGAGGCCTTGCGGCCTGGTATGTATGTTTCGCCCACGGCGGTTTGTTGGATGTTTGGATGAGGTGAAGAGGGACCAGAAGCATCCGAAAAAGAATAC
>CAYWHT010000371.1:0-4942 GCA_964458135.1 uncultured Saprospiraceae bacterium
CCAAAATACCCCTCCCAAAACATCAAAGAACTTATTACACAGTGTACTAGTGCTTAATTAGTTGGGCCAAAATGCGCGCGATAGGTCGGTGGTGTTATGACTACGTACTCCTTGACTTGCATACTCATCGGTTTGAATAACGTCTTTTCGCGCAACTCCTTCATGACCGGACTTCCGTAGGCAACTTTCAGGGCTTGATTCGCCGCTTCTTTACTTTCAAACCAGGTGTGAACCATTAGGTGAAAAGGCAGCTTCGGGTCATCACCCTGAGAAAAGTTATAGGAGTATCCTTTGATGCCGGGAAGACCGATAACGCGTTGGATGTAATTTTTCAACAGGATCAATTGCATATCTTTTTGGGAAAGGTCAGGCTGTTTTAAGGCAAGGTAGATGGCCTTATATCCTCCTTCCCAGGCCGGTTTGTCCGGGTATACCATCAACACTTCATCGGTAACTACCATGGGAGGAAATTCTGCGAAGAGCTTATCCGCGTCCTCCAGAGCCGGTTGGGCTTCCTCCGACTCCATGGCCGCTTGAAACGCGGCTTCGTCTTCAAACCACAGTTCTGCGACCGCATCGTAGGGAGGGGCTTCCTTTTCTCCCTCGTACAACTCGGGCTTCGGAAAACTGACGATATACCCTTTGAGTCCGGGCATCTTAGACGCCAAAGGGATGTGCGTATTCACCATGTAATCGATAAATTCCTGCTGGCTCATGCCTTCCTTTTTCGTGTCAAAGAAAGTTACTTTGTAATACTGATGGTCATAAGACTGGGCTTGGATACCGGCTTGACCGACCAGTAACAGGGCCATAAAGCACAGGATCAACTTGAGGGCAGACATAAAATTTTTCATAATATTTATACGATTGCGGTTGTAAAATGCTTTATCTGATATTTAGTGGTATGGAGACCTATTAGCCATTTTGTCACCAACGAGCCTAATCCGTCTTGTCTCCTTAAATGGAGTGGTAAACGATTCCGTGGGTCTAATTATCATAGTAACTTTAGACGGCAATCACGAAATAAGCGCCTAACCGTCAGAGAACCGTCAAAGTGCTGAACATGAAGGATCTCAGAAGCGTAAAAGAAACGTCAAAACCGCATTTACGGATAAAATTGCAGGGCCACCCGGACATCTGGCACCGGGGAAAAAAGCTGACCACTTTGCGTGCGGTTAAAGCCCGGGCGCTTTTGTATTTCCTGGTGGTCGAATACCAGGTCAAAGGGCAATCGGTTTTCCCCAAAGAAAAGCTGGTCGACCTGTTATGGCCGGGTATGCCCCTTGCTTCCGCTCTGCAAAACCTGCGTCAAACCGTATACCGCATCCGCAAGGAAATTCCGCTTCCCACTCCGGATGCCCACATTATCATTACCGACCGCAAGCACGTAAGCTTGAATACGGAGGTGCAGCTGTCTTCCGATTTATTTTGGGCGAACCCTGTCGTTCGACAAGAAGCTCCCGATCCGGAAACCCAAAAGGCCTTGACCCAACCGGCGTCTCCCTTGCTCGAACATTTCTCGGTGCCGGATACTTCCCACTTCGACGAGTGGGTGGACGCCATGCGCGAGCGCCTGCACCGGATCAAAATCGAAGGGTTGAATACGCTGATCCGTTGGTATTCCGACCGCCCCGAAGCAGCCCTGCCTTACGCCGAACACCGGGCTCTACTGCAGCCCTACGACGAAGGCAGTGTGTCCGGTTACTTGCAGTTACTTAAGCGGAGCGGTAGATCCCTTCAGGCCAGTAGCGTCTTCCAGGATTTTTCCGAAAGGCTGAAAACCGAATTTAACGAAGAGCCGTCCGCTGCCCTTTCGCAATGGCTAGATAACTCAACACCCGATTTCGCAGAAGGGCAAAGGGGCACCCGGCGTCATCCGGTAAAAAATACCTTGGTGTGGCGGTACGGGATTTTTACGGGGGTATTGCTTTTGCTGGCCTTCTGGCTTGGCGGGCGCTTTTTGCCCCAGAAACCCACCACCGGGGAATGGCGCATTGCCGTACTACCCTTTGACAACCAAACCGATAACGCCTTTTTGGCCGATGGCTTAACCGATGAAATTATCATCGCCCTGTCGAAGGTGGAGGGCGTCACCACTATCTCGCGACAGTCCTCCTCTCGCTACCGCGATTCCGATAAAACGCTGCAGCAAATCGGGGAAGAGCTCGGGACGCCTTACTTATTGAAGGGAAAATTGTCCGGCCAGGACGGTGAGTGGTACGTGCAGGTAGAGTTGATCTCTGCCGATGATGGCCGTTTAATCTGGTCGGACGGTTTTCGCCAAAAAGAAGAGAAGGTGTTTTTCTTTCGGCAAGGCATCTCCCGGGAAGTCATTCGAAATTTGACGGGCAGTCTGGATTTGACCGCCGGCAATTTGATTCAACCGCCCACCGAAAATTATCAGGCTTACAATGCCTATTTGAAAGGCCGTAACCTCTATTACCAGGCCGAGCCCAAAGCACTGGCTAAGGCGGTGGAGTACTTTCAACGGGCTATCGCGCTGGACCCTGACTTTACCCTGGCCTACAGTGAACTGGCCAAGACGTACTGTTCCATGGCGGGGAGTTGGGGGGATAAACGGGCCGAGGAAATGTATCCTAAAGTTCGGGCCGCGCTCGACGCCATCGTCGGCGATCCGGGCCTGGAAGGCGCGTACTACTATACCCTGGGCTGGATGTCTTTTTGGATGCTCGACCTGGAGCAGGCCGAGGCCTACATGCGGAAAAGCGTCGCCATTGATCCCAATGAAGAGTTCGTGCTCAGTTCCCTGGCGTTGTACTTGTGCTTAAAGGGGCAATACGAAGAATCAGAGGCCCTGGCAAGGCAGGGGCTGATCTCCAACCCCCACTTTTTCTGGAATTATTTTGTGCTGGCGCAAACCCACTACTACGCCGGAGAATGGAAAAAGGCGGAGGAAGTACTGGAAAAAGGACTGGCGCTATTTGACGGCCACGCCGCCAGTATCGGTTTGCGCGCCAACTTGTACACTTTGCAGGGGCAGCCCGGTAAAGCCGTTGAATACTTATCTACCCAAAAAAAGGACTCCGTGAAATCCTGGGAGAGCATCATCGTCGGGCCCCTGGGGCTGGCCTACCTGGCCAATGATAAGCGGGAAAAAGCCATAGGTCTGGCTCGGCAACTGGAAGCCCGCCACCACGCGGGCGAGAAATACTGCGCCATTTACGCCGCCAAGATATACGCCGTATCCGGTCAAACGGAGCGGGCGCTGGACCTTTTGGAAGAGGCGTTGGAGCAGCGCGATAACGAACTGAATTGGGTCGGGGTGGATTACGCCTTTAGGCCTTTGCGGGGCGAGCTTCGCTTCCGGCGGATTCTGCGGGAGTTGGGGCTAGAGGGGAACAATAGTAAGGGAGGTATCTGAGGGTATTGGAAGCCATCTCAAAATATACTTTTATACCAGGATTAATGGGGTTTGACGGATGACCAGAATAGGATTCTCATGATCATCAGGAATTTATAAGATCATCATACGAACCCATTGCGGGTTTGGCCTTTGAGTCGAAAATTGCAATTTGGAGGCCAACTCCTGAACGCGCAATGGGTTCATTCAAATATTCGTTCTTTAAAAAGTGTTTTTAGTTCGTCATACGTCTGTTCGGGATCTTTGCAAATGTAAATGTGTTGATGCTGTTCTTCTTCATTGTCTGAATAAGGGTTGTAGATAGTTCTAACTTTAATTACTTTTTCAAAATATCCTTCGAAAAAGTCGCCTACATTGTAACTCAAACATATCGTCGTTTCAGGCATCTCGCCCTCTGGAACCCAATTGTAGAAACTTCCGTGCAATGAAAATGCCTTTGGCAACTCATACCGCTTGTTATATAAATTGACTGCTCCTGCCTGTGCGTAGTGTTTTCCCCAAATTATGGCGTTGTTTTTTTCTGAATTCGGAAGGCTGTCATAGACATTTTTCAATTCCTTTAAAGTTAGGGTCCATTTCTCTTTTGAATATCTTTCTTCAAATCTAACATTGAATTGCCCCCCTTTGACAACTTCTCTGTTTTCATACGGATAGTCCTGTTTTAAATAACTTTCCAATGGAAATACGGGCATGCCAAAGGGAATCAAAAAAACACCCATTAAAAGAATAATCCCGATTGGATATATCAACCATTTCCTTTTTCGCAGAATGATTTGCTCCCAAAATACGCCACCAAATGGTAAAATCGTTAGTGCAATAGGATAAAAGTAATAGCCTTTTCCCTGGCTGAATGCTAAAAAAATAGTGGATAATAAGATTGATACTGTTAGTGGTTCATAAGCTTTTAACGAATGATGGAACATTGAAATGATTGCTGCAATAGTAATGAATAAGGATAAGGGGTTTAGAGCCATAAGCAATCCTTGAAAAACTTCTAAAGGTGCTTGTTTATCCAGTTGAGTTTCATACAGTCGGGCAAACATTTTCAGTACGGGAAAATCATTGACTATCTGCCAAATAATATTTGGGCTTATTAAAAGGATAAAGACAAGGATATTCAACCAAAATTTGTGTCTTAATAGAGCTTGCCTTGTTGATTTAAAAAGTAATAATGATGAAACTCCGAAAATAAAAAACACAGCATCATATTTGGTCAAAAATGCCAATGCAGCGCCAATTGTCAGATACCATAAATATTTTTTGTCGAGAAATTTCACGTATTTTATAAGGAAGTAGAAATTCAACACCCAAAAGAACTGACTAAAAACCACTGGTTGAAATAACTGTTGCGAACGGCCGAATGCTGGGGCAATGATTATGCACGTCAAAACCAAAAACACCGCAGTTGTCTTTCCGCCTAGTTCAATAGTGATTTTAGCGACAAAAATGAGCGTCAGCATTGCAGCGATATGAGGAAAAATGTGATGGACGAAAACGGATTCTGATTGAAACAAGTTTTGGATGAATGCCAAAACTCCGATTATCGGTGGAAATTCCATA
>CAYWHT010000372.1:0-4941 GCA_964458135.1 uncultured Saprospiraceae bacterium
GAGTTGTCAGACTATAGCTTACTCCGCCCACCCGTTCGGTCGGGTAAATCTTGTCAAATCAAAAAAGTGCTAATTTTCGACTCAAAGACCAAACCCGCAATGGGTTCGTTGTTATGATTAAAACGGCCTGGTTTTAAAGGTTTATATGAATGTATATTAATAAGTTATGGATAAATAAAATTGTTAATTTTAGGACATAAATTCGCCCTTTTTGTTGCTTGTAAAGATAATAGTGAATATAATTGCACCATCATTAACCAAACACCGGAGCAATGTTTTTAGGTATGCCGAAAGTCTGTTGTTGCTGTTGCTGTCAGGGCTTTGCACGCTCCGGGTGGGGTTAGGCGGTTTTGCCCGCTGATGCCCAAAAGAAAAAGCCTTTCCGGAGCGTGTACCCGGAAAGGCTTTTTCTTTTTATCTGTACCCAATCAAATCAAAGCCGCTTCTTCGTGTATTCATCTTGTCGGTAAAATGAGGCCGGCAAGAGCGGGACGGTTATTTCCGCATTGATTCTTTTACCGATGGCGTTCTATGCCGGACTGGGAATGGTGCGCCTTCAATAGACTTAGGAATTTGTAAATCCAAGAAAATATGAGCGAACAAGGCCAGCAAGGGCGGATTCATCCCGCCGATCAAAAAGATATTCAGGAATTGGAAAGTCGCGTACGCGCTTTCCGGGAAGGCCGGGAAGAGGAAGAGCGCTTCAAGCACTACCGTTTGACGCGCGGAGTCTACGGCCAACGACAGTCGGGCGTGCAAATGTTCCGCATCAAGATTCCCTACGGTCGGCTCACGGCCGATCAACTGGATGCGATCGCCGATATTTCGGAGCACTATACCAACGGTAATTTGCACCTGACCACCCGGCAAAATATCCAGTTGCATCACGTCAAACTGGAGTATTCTCCGGCAATTTGGGAAGCCCTGGCCGTTGCCGGATTGACGGCCCGCGAAGCCTGCGGCAATACGGTGCGCAACCTGACGGCTTCGGCCCGCGCCGGCATTGACCCGGAGGAGCCTTTCGATGTTTCGCCTTACGTACAAGCCGCCTTCGAATATTTTTTGCGCAACCCTATCTGTCAGGATATGGGTCGTAAAATTAAGCCCGCTTTCTCCTCGAGCGAGCGGGACTCTGCCTTTACCTATTTCCATGACTTTGGCTTCATCCCCCGCTTGCGCGATGGGGAACGGGGCTTTAAAGTCGTCGTAGGCGGGGGCCTGGGCGCAGTTTCTATGGTGGCGCCCACCGCTTACGAATTCTTGCCCGCCGATCAGATCATTCCTTTTATGGAAGCTTGCATCCGGGTTTTTGATCGCTACGGCGAGCGGGAAAAACGCATGAAGGCCCGCATGAAGTTTCTGGTCAAAAAGTGGGGGCTCGAAAGATTCCTGGAAACGGTGGCCGAAGAGTGGCCGGGGCTCAAGCACCACAATTATCCCATCGATCCCGATAGCGGGACGCCGGCGGCCATTCCCGCGGCGCCCCGAGAGGCTCCCGCCGCACCTATTAACTCTGACCGTTTTGCTGTGTGGCGGCGCACCAATGTTTTCGAACAAAAGCAAGCCGGATTCCTGGGGGTGCAACTGAAAGTGCGCCTGGGAGACATCGACTCGGTCACCACCCGCCAACTGACCCAACTGGTGCGTCGCTACGCCGCGGACGACATCCGGATTACCGTCAATCAGGGACTGCTTCTGCGGTTTGTACGCCCCGACTTGCTGCCGGCTTTATTCAATGGCCTGGACGCCCTAGGCCTGGCCGATCCCGGTTTTCACACCCTGGTCGATGTTACCGCCTGCCCGGGTACCGACACTTGCGCCCTCGGCGTGACCAACAGCACCAGCCTGGCTCGCCGCCTCGAAGAAGTGGTGCGCGACGAGTATCCCGAACTGATCGACGAGCGCAACATCCGCATCAAAATCAGTGGGTGTATGAACTCTTGCGGACAGCACATGGCGGCTAATATCGGTTTTCACGGTAGCTCGATCAAAAACGGTAAGCTGGTCGTGCCGGCCATGCAGGTCGTGCTCGGAGGTGGCGTCGATCCCGAAGGACGCGGCTTCATCGCCGAAAAGGTCATCAAGCTGCCCACTAAGCGCATCCCCCAGGCTTTGCGCTACCTGCTGGACGATTACCGCCAACAAGCTGCTACGGGGCTTTATTTCAATGATTATTTCCGCGAGCGGGGCAAGAAGTACTTCTACCAAATGCTCAAACCGCTGGCCGATACCGCATCCTTGCAGGAAGCGGATTACCAGGATTGGGGCCAGCAGCACCGCTACCGGCAGTCGATTGGGGTGGGCGAATGCGCCGGCGCCAGCCTCGACGTCGTAGGCGCCATCATTGGAGATGCGGAAGAAAAAATTGCTCTGGCCGGGGAAGCCCTTCGAGAAGAAGCGATTGCCGACAGCATTTACCACAGTTATACCGGCATGGTTATCGGCGCCAAAGCCTTGTTGCTGAGCCGGGATGTACGCTGTAACACCCATCAGGGTATCCTCAATGATTTCCAGCAGCACTTTGTGGATACCGAGGTATTTGCTTTCTCCAAGCCTTTTGCAGATTGGGTGTTGCGGCATCGCAAGCAAGCGCCCCAGCGGGAATTTGCCGAAGCGTACGGCGCGGAGGCCGCGGCATTTGTCGCCCAGGTCCGGCAAACCCGCGATGCACAGTTGGCGGAGTCCGGCGATGATAAAGTTGTAGTTAGCAATCATTATAAAGCCTAAAATATGGCGGCTTCCAATCACGCCCGCATCACTTTGGTAGGCGCCGGTCCGGGCGATCCCGAACTCATCACGCTCAAGGGGATGCGCGCGCTACAAGGGGCCAGAGCGGTCCTTTACGATGCGCTAGTCCATACGGACTTACTCGATTTCGTTCCGGCGCCGGCGCCACGCATTTACGTGGGTAAGCGTGCCGGTAATCACCGCATGCCCCAGGAACAAATCAACGAGCTGCTGGTGGATTGCGCTCTGCGCTACGGACAGGTCGTACGACTCAAAGGGGGCGATCCCTTTGTCTTTGGCCGGGGCTACGAAGAGCTGCAGTACGCTTCCGAAAGGGGTATTGACACGGCGGTAGTGCCGGGCTTGTCCAGCGCCACCGCCCTGCCGGGCTTACAAGGCATGCCCCTGACCAGCCGGGGCGTCAACGAAAGCTTTTGGGTGCTTGCCGGCACCACCCGCTACGGAAAGCTATCCCGCGATTTGGAGCTGGCGGTACGCTCTACCGCTACCGTCGTGATCCTCATGGGAATGCGCCGGCTTCCCGAAATTGCCGAATGTTTCCGCGCCCACGGCAAGGCCGACCAACCCGCCATGGTGGTGCAAAACGGCTCCTTGCCCGAAGCGCGAAGCGTCCTGGGCGCCATTGATACCATCCATGCCCGGGTAGTCGATGCCGGCCTCGGCGGCCCCGGTTTGATCGTCGTTGGTCCGGCCGTCAACCTTCATCCTGCCTGGAACCGCGTGGAGAACCACCCAAAAATTATCTCGACATGAACGCCAATACTTTATATCCTGTATTCCTGAAACTGCACGAGTTAAACATGCTGATTGTGGGCGCCGGAGAGGTCGGCTACGAAAAGCTTTCTTTTATGCTTAAAAGTAGCCCCGCGGCCCGAATCAGGATGGTAGCGCCCTGGGTGAGCCCCGAGGTGGAAGATTTACTGCGGCGGCATGCCGGTCATCGGGTGAGTATTGATCGCCGGCCTTTTGAGCCAGCGGACGTTCAAGCCCACGATCTGGTCGTAGCCGCCACCAACATTCCGGAGCTCAACCTGCAAGTGCGCGAAGCGGGAAAAGCTGCCGGAAAATTGGTCAATGTGGCGGATACGCCGAGCCTGTGCGACTTTTACCTGGGCGCCATCGTGACGCGGGGGCCCCTGAAAATTGCGATTTCCACCAACGGGCAATCACCCACCTTCGCCAAGCGATTCCGCCAATTATTGGAGGAAGCTTTACCCGAAGAAACCGAGGATTTGCTCGATCACCTCAAAGCCTTCCGCGACCGTATCGGAGGCGATTTCGAAACCAAAGTGCGCAAACTGAATGAACTTACGGCCAGTTTGCTCGACTAATGCCGGAAGCACTTACTCAAGCCGGTATGCTGCCGGCATCCAAACAAGTTCTCACAAAAAACTTATTCATGACGCTTAACTCGCAGCAACCGATCCACTCCCTGAAAGAGGTTCCCGTAGAACGGCTCAATCAAATATTCGCGGAGCTCACTCCCGAAGAACGCATCGAGCAGCTATACCGGTATTTTCCTGTTCACGAGGTGTTGTATACCTCTTCTTTTGGCGCCAAATCGGTTTTAATGTTGTATCTGGTAAGCCAAATTTGTCCGGAACAACTGGTGCATTTCATCGATACGACCTACCATTTTGAGGAGACGCTGCAATACAAGCGACAGTTGGCGCAAGCATTTGGTTTGTCAGTTATCGATCTAAGGCCCGAACCTAAACAAAATAACCTTACCCGGGAAGAAGCCTGGTGGAAAAAACACCCCAGAATGTGCTGCACGATCAACAAAGTGGCGCCGCTGGAACCGATCAAAGCCCGCCACCGGATCTGGATGTCCGGTTTGATGTCGTGGCAGACGCCCTTTCGTTCGCGGCTCCAGGTTTTTGAGCAACAAGGAGATATCATCAAGTTCCACCCGTTGATTGATAAGACCGAATCCGAATTTGAAGCTTATTTGGAGCGACTGGATTTGCCCCGCCACCCGCTGGAAGGAGAGGGGTACGGATCGGTGGGATGTGTGCATTGCACCCGCCGGGGGACTGGGCGCACCGGGCGCTGGCAAGGCACCCAGCAAACCGAGTGTGGATTGCATCCGGGATTTTTTGTCAATAAGCAAAAGCAAAAGCAAAAGTCGGGGGGCTAATATATAGTCTGACAACCCAAAATTTGTGAATTCTGACTTGCTCTTTTTAGCTT
>CAYWHT010000373.1:0-417 GCA_964458135.1 uncultured Saprospiraceae bacterium
CCAAAAGGGCGCCCGTTTAACCGCCCCATTAAAAAATAAAAAGTATTTAACCCTGCGTTAATATTTGATTTTCAATTTTTTATGTGAAAAAAAGCCATTTTCTCAACCACTTCCAGCTTGCAGGATTTTTTACTTAAATTTGTGCCCACAATCCAGGAGCCATGGTCGATTACAAAAATCCTCGCCTGGTTATCGAAACCAGCAAACTGCAATCCGGAAGCGTCAGCTGGCGTAGCCCCTCCAATTTAGCCATCATCAAATACTGGGGTAAACACGGCGACCAACTTCCTCGCAACCCTTCCATCAGCTTTACGCTGGATAATGCCTTCACCGAAACTACGCTGGAATACCGGCCCAAAAAGGGTGTAGACCGGGGCCTCAACCTGCGGCTCTTTTTCCATGGAAAAGAAAACGAGG
>CAYWHT010000373.1:427-4922 GCA_964458135.1 uncultured Saprospiraceae bacterium
CTTTCCGAACCAAAGTAGCCGCTTACCTCGACAAAATCGGGGATATTTTTCCCTTTCTGCGCCAGCTGGATCTAATGGTGAAAACAACCAACTCCTTCCCGCACTCCTCGGGCATTGCCTCTTCCGCATCGGGCATGAGCGCCCTCGCCCTATGTCTATGCACTATGGAAGATAACTTCTTCGGCACTTTACCCGACGACGAATCCTTTCGCCGCAAAGCTTCCTACCTGGCGCGACTGGGGTCGGGAAGCGCCTGCCGGTCCATCTACCCTCAGGCCGCCATCTGGGGAGCAAGCGGAGAAGTAAATGGCTCTTCCGACCTCTACGCCATCCCCTACGAGGAAAGCCTGCATCCCGTTTTCCATTCTCTCCACGACGCCATCCTCATCGTCAGCAAAGGCGCCAAAAAGGTGTCGAGCCGGGCCGGCCACGGGCTCATGAACGAAAATATCTACGCCGAACAACGCTTCCGGCAAGCCCGCCAACGCTTTCACCAATTGCTACTGGCGCTGAAAAACGGAGAAATCGAATTGTTCGGCCAAATCGCCGAACAGGAAGCCCTGACACTGCACGCCCTGATGATGACCTCCAGCCGGCCCTATCTACTGATGGAACCCAATACGGTTGAGCTGATCCACCGCATCCAGGATTACCGCCACCAAAAAAATCTACCCGTTTACTTCAGCCTGGACGCCGGCCCCAATATCCATCTTCTGTATCCGGATCAATACAAAAAAGAGGTGGAAGCTTTCATTCAATCCGATCTGGCGCCTTGGTGTATCGATCAGCAATGGATTGCCGACCGGGTGGGAGAAGGCCCGCTTCAACTTTAGCGCCTTCTCCTTGTTATTCGAACACCAAAATCCCTGAGTATATGCGACAAAATGGGTTGAGCATCGGTATCAGCGCCGCGATCGTTATTGTTCTCGGCCTGGCTTCCTGCGGACAAAAAGAAATACCCCGGGACCGCCCCCACCTGCGCGATAAAGCCTTTGACGAGCGAGTCACTGGATTGTTAGATTTTACCGTGCCGGTAATCGGGGTAGAGCAATTAAAAGATATTCAAAATGAAGTTCTTATCTTTGACGCCAGAAGTCCGGAAGAGTACCGGGTAAGCCATATCCCCGGGGCGCAACACCTTGGCTACCGGGATTTCGATCTCAAGCAACTGAACAGCATTCCCAAGGACACCAAGATTGTGCTTTATTGCTCGGTGGGCTACCGCAGCGAGTTAATCGGCGAAGAATTGCGGGAGGCGGGCCACCAAAAGGTGTACAACCTCTACGGCAGCATCTTTGAATGGGTTAACCGCGGCTATCCGGTAGTAAACCAACGGGGTGATACGACGCAGAAAATACATGCCTATAACCGGCGATGGAGTCAGTGGGTCAATCATCCCGAAGTGGAAAAAATCTGGTAATCTAAATAATTATCCTATGGTGGATCTTTTTGAAAAATTTGCAGGGCACGGCGGACCACTTGGCCAGTACGCCGATGTGGCGCACGGCTATTTTACCTTCCCCAAATTGGAAGGAGAATTGGGGCCCCGCATGACTTTCCAGGGAAAGGAAAGGATCGTTTGGAGTGTCAATAATTACCTCGGTCTGGCCAATCATCCCGAAGTGCGCAAGGTCGATGCCGAAGCTGCACGCGAGTGGGGCCTTGCCTACCCCATGGGCGCCCGCATCATGTCGGGGGAATCGAAATACCACGAACAACTCGAAACCGAGCTATCCGATTTCGTGAAGAAAGAAGATACACTCCTGCTCAATTACGGCTACCAGGGCATTATGTCGGTGGTGGATACGCTCCTTAACCGCCGCGATGTGGTTGTCTACGACAAAGACTGCCATGCCTGCATCTACGATGGCATCCGGATGCACCTGGGTAAAAGACTGCCCTTTGAACACAATGACCCGGCCAGCTTCGCCAAGCAACTGCGCAAAGCGGCCGTCTTCGCCGAACGCAGTGGCGGCGGCGTCCTCGTCATTACCGAAGGAGTCTTCGGCATGCGCGGCGAGCAGGGCATCCTCAAGGAAATCATCGCCCACAAAAGCGAATACAATTTCCGGCTACTGGTCGACGACGCCCACGGTTTCGGCACGCTGGGCGCTACGGGCGCCGGCGCCGGAGAAGAACAGGGGGTGCAAGACCAAATCGATCTCTATTTCAGCACCTTCGCCAAATCGATGGCCAGCATCGGCGCTTTCGTCTCGGGGAAGAAGGAAATCATCAAATTCCTACGGTACAACCTCCGTTCGCAAATTTTCGCCAAATCCATACCCATGCCGATCATCATCGGCAGCCTCAAACGGTTGGAATTGCTCCGGAATAACCCACAGTTCAAAGAAAACCTTTGGCGTAACGTCCGCCTGCTACAGAACGGCCTGCGCAGCGAAGGCTTCAACCTCGGCAACACCAATACCTGCGTTACGCCGGTATTCATGAGTGGCAGCACCGGCGAGGCCACCAACCTGGTGATGGACATGCGCGAGCAATACAATGTCTTCTGCTCGGTAGTCACCTATCCGGTGATTCCGAAAGATATGATCCTGCTGCGCCTGATCCCGACCGCCATTCATAGCGAAGAGGATATCTGGCTTACGATCGAAGCTTTCAGCGCCCTGTCGAGTAAACTAAACGCCGGCGAATACGCCGATTCCGTACCCAAGTATACCGGCTGGACGGAAGAATAACAGTTTAATAAGCCGTATAATCACTGGCTATAGTCTGACAACTCAGGATTTGTGAAAATATGACGCCGCTATTTTTTCGGCTGGCAAGGCGGAAAACGTAGGCATAGCCTAAGTTCTGTCGAGGCTTTCCAACGCAGCAAGGCGGAAAAAGAGCAAGTCAGAATTCACAAATTTTGGGTTGTCAGACTATAATTTCCAAGAAGGAATAGCCTCAGGACGGGATCGCCGGGCTTTTGTCCGACGGTCCCGTAGCCATCTCCACCGATAGCGTCTTCTCCTCCCCCCACGGCTGCCCCTTCGCCACCCGTTTCGCACGCCATTCAATCTGCGCCATTCTTAACGGCCGGCTCTTTTCGAAAAACATAAATTCCCACCACAACCCCAATCCCGATGGATAGGCCGGCATGCAGCAGGATGCTGCCGCTCCAGCCCTCCCAGGCGGGTACGAGGCGGGTCAGCGCTTTCCATAAATTATTGATGCCGAGAAAACAACTCACCACTACGATGAGTAGCGTAATCAAATTACTCCAAATGCTGTTCAGATAAGCCGGCGGTATCAATTTACGGTCGTTGACGGCCATTAGAAGAAAGATCGCCACTACCGGAAGCAGTATGCCGTTGAGCGCCTGGGCCAGGATAATGGCGGGCACCGGCCGCACCTTCAGTATGCCAAATAGCAGTCCGATCACTAAAACGAGGCCCCATACCAAGCGGAAATTAAAAGAGGTTAGCCGCCATTCCGGGCGGGAAGCTCCAAATAAACTGCGGGCCGTGATGGCGGCCGCCAGGGGCGCCGTTACCGAAGAGCTCAAACCGGCTGCAAAGAGCCCCAGCCCAAAAAAGGCCGTCGCCCAATTTCCCAAACTCACCGCCACGGCGTCGGCCAGCGTCCCGAAACTAAAGCCGCCTTCCACTTGCGTGCCGACTACCATGATGGCCACCGATATGATCCCCCCGATCAATACGGCCATTCCCACGCCCCAGCGCATCTCCAGAATGCTTTGATCCGTACTGATGCCCGAGGCCAAAAAGAGGTTATACGGCACGATTGTCGTTCCGATCAGCCCGATGGCCAGCAATAACCCGTTCCGGGGAATGTCAACGCGAAACACCGCCGTCCCGATGTCCGCCATTCCGACATTTGTGCGAATGGCTACGTACAAGAAGGTGAACCCCATAAAGGCGACGATCAACCCCAGCAGGTTGGTGATAATGCGTACGCTGCCAATCCAGAGCAAGGCGGCGCAAACGACCCCCAGTCCCAAAGTGGCCAGGCGCTGAGAAAAGTCGCTGAATAGCGCCAGTCCGGCCAGAGCACCGAGCAGGTTGCCCGCTTGGTAGGCCGCACAACCGAAAGCTACGGCCAAAAACAAAACGAGCTTGAGCTGCCGGCTTCGCCGACCCGTAGCATATTGCAACGCAATGATTTCCCCCAGGCTTTTGCCCGAAGCAATCGTGATGCGGGCGGCGGCCTCCTGCAGCACCATGGTTGCAATAATGGAGAAAGTTAGCGCCCAGAGTAAATTCAGCCCAAATACCGCCCCGGCATTGGAAGAAGTGGTGACGGTGCCCGGCCCGATAAAGGCGGCCGAGATGACCGACCAGAGCAATACACTGAGCAGGCCCTTACGAAAGGTGAGTTGTTTTGGCATGGATGAAGGTTAGCATTGGTCGAATCAAAGCTGATGATGTTCCACATGGAACGCCGGCCGCTTTGCATGAATTAATCTACTGCGAAGCCATACTGCCCGCCCGGTGAAATAAACCTGCGGTATTTCACAGGGCGGGCAGTATGGCTT
>CAYWHT010000374.1:0-4921 GCA_964458135.1 uncultured Saprospiraceae bacterium
TCGCCAAAAGACACTGCCAAAGCGCAAAGCTACTTATTGCACAGTGTACTAGCTTGAGAAAATGAGAATCATCCAAAGCTATTGGTCATTTCCACTAACGCACTCAGAAGCCAGGGTAATAAATGCTCGGTACCGTGGCTATGGATTTGCACTCCATCTACAGCACCCTAACAATAAAGTAACGACGCGTAAAGCCCCCGGCTTTGCTTGTGTCTCTTTTGTCTTCCGGCCCTTCGCGGTACTGGGATACGACGTACTATAGATTGGTGAACAATTGATAATAGAACCCCTATGTCCTGTTTTACTGAAAAATTCCGCAAGTTGGAGCATCTCGACACGCTGATCCGCCGCCGGGGTGCTGGCAGCCCTGCCGAACTGGCCCGCCGCCTCAAGGTGGGTGTGCGTACCCTGCACAATTACGTGAACGACCTGAGGTGCCTGGGCGCCGAGATTGACTTTTGTCTACACCGATCTACCTATTACTATGTACGACCCTTTCGCCCCTTTGATCGGAGGGTTGAGCATTCCACTTCCGCAAAAAATGCCTCTTACCAGACCTGACATTGTAGTCAGTGGCTAGTCGCCTGGCGACCTTATCCCTCGCAACTATACCGACAACGAAGTGGTTTAGCTCTGCTGTACTTCGTGCTGGGAAGCCCAAATTGCTTCGTGCTCGGTATAAATCTGATGGCGCGGTGGAAATGCCGATAAAATGGGGAAGAGAACGTGCCCCCTAGTCCGATTGGGTAGAACCAATTCCTTTGTGTATCTTAACAGGGGTCAAAACCGCTTGCTATTGGAATCGATGTACTTCTATGAGATCATTGCTGGGTTGGTCTTCCTGTCTGCCCTATTCGGGTATATCAACGCTCGCTACCTGAAGTTGCCCACTACGATTGGGCTCATGCTTATCACAATCAGCTTCACCCTGGCCGTATTTGGGTTGAGCTACTTTGACGAGACGCTCTTGCGGGTGGAGGCCGAGCTGATTAACAGTATTGACTTTAAAACAGTGGTACTGGATTACATGCTGAGTTTTTTGCTGTTTGCTGGTGCCCTTCATACCAATTTCCGGGAACTGCGCAGGCAGGGAGCCCCCATCATTGCCTTTGCGACCATTGGGGTTACGCTCTCCACTTTTCTGATTGGCTCGGTCACCTACTACCTACTGCAATTACTGGGAGCCCCGACCAATTATATCTACTGTCTGCTCTTCGGAGCGGTTATCTCGCCCACTGATCCCATTGCTGTGCTGGGCATTCTGAAACAGGCTGGAGCACCTAAGAAGCTGGAGATCAAGATCGTTGGGGAGTCGCTCTTTAACGATGGGGTAGGGGTAGTGCTTTTTCTGACGCTCTTCGAAGTGGCTGTGGCCGAGGGTAGCTCCCTTGAGCCTCTGGCTATCCTGCAGCTATTCGGGCAGGAAGTGATCGGTGGCTTACTGCTGGGATTGTTCGTCGGATGGGCAACGTTCCGGCTGATGCGTACCATCGATGATTTCAGTATCGAGGTCATCCTCACGCTGGCTGCCGTTATGGTGGGTACGGTAGTGGCATACGAACTCCACCTCTCCGCTCCCCTCACAATGGTAGTGGCGGGCCTAATGATCGGTCACGACCGGTTGCGTGACGTGGCTATGTCGGAAACTACGGCACTTTACGTTGACAAATTCTGGGAGCTGATCGACATTCTGCTCAACGCCATTCTCTTCGTTCTGATCGGCATGGAAATGCTGGTGCTAACCTATGATAGTAATTTTATTCTTGCTGGCCTTTTGGCCGTACCCGTCGTACTTGCCTGCCGCTATGCCTCCCTCTGGCTGCCCATCCGTGTGTATGAGAAGAAACTCGAGTTCGTGCCCCATACGATAAGCATCATGACCTGGGGTGGCCTGCGCGGCGGGATCTCGATCGCTTTGGCGCTGAGCCTTTCCGCTGAGATGAATCGAGAAATGTTTCTGGTGATGACGTACCTCATTGTAGTGTTCTCCATCCTGGTGCAGGGACTGACCATCGAACCACTGATCCGGCGGCTGCTGGGCCGAAAGGGGTAAATCTATACCCAAGCGGGAGGTATACCTTTACTATCCAATGGATCATATAAAGATAGGAGTTACGCAAAAGCCTAGAAAGGCTTAAATTGAAGGCACGACCATTGAAGAATATATCGCCCACTTAATTAGCTCGCCGGTTGGCAATAGCTGCGCCAAAGCTGGCGAAGTACTGGAAGTTAGCCATGACCATGTCACACGGCTGCTCAGGCAACAGCTTCTACCTGCGGAAGAGACCTCTTTGAAAAGGCTAAGGCGCATTTGAAACCAGATGGCCGGGTTCTATCAGTTGATGATTCAGTGGTTGACAAGCCATACTCCGACCTGGGGAGACCTGGTCGGCCGTTTTTGGTCGGGCAAGCACCACCGGGTAGCCAAAGGAGTCAATCTGATCACCCTTGTTCACACGGATACGGATGGCTACTGCTTGCCCATCAATTTCCGGCTTTACAACCCCAATGAAAACGCGAGGCATTATTAGGCGAGGTTACTTCCAAAACTGCTCCGGAAGCACACTGCCCCGCCCGACAAGCTCACTCAGCAAGACATACAAAGCATACAACTCCAGCGCAAAGGGCAGGTAGCCCAGATAACCCAGCAGCGGCATCTCAAAGACGTACCAAAAATCCACGTAGGGGACCTCGTAGACCCATTTGGGTGAGGAGTAAATGTTCCACATTTCCCAGAAGAAGCCGCAGATCAGGCAACCTAGCCAGAGGATGAGCACCAGTTTCCAGTCGCCGCGGGCGGTGCGCCGGATCAGTGAGGGCCACCCCAGGCGGAAATTGATGGGGTCGAGGATGAAGAAAAGCGACACCCACAGCAGGGCGGGCCCGTAGGCCGGCCAGAGCAGGGCGACCGCCAGCATCAACCAGCCCAGTCCGAACAGTAGCCCGCGCGACCATCGCGTTTTGCCGATGACCGGCCCCCGGCCGATTCGTTGTATCTTCGGCCAGGTACCCACCAACTCCGCCGTACTGAACACGGCCGGAATGACGACCGTAAAATTCAGCGTGCAGTACAGATAGTACTCCAGATCGCTAAAGGTTGCGATGGGGGTGTAGATCCAGTACTGCGTGCGGGCGTTGATCAACTCGAACAACCACCAGGTGGGCGCCGAAAAAAGGAAAAGCGCCGCAAAGGCGCCCGGCCGCTCGGTAATCATGGCCCGCCCCTGCCGCCAGACGACCAGCGCCTCCACGGTCAGGATGTAGCCCAGCCATAGGGGGAAGAAAGCCCAGTGGGTGCGCAGACCGTCCAGACCCCAGTTGATGGCCCAGAAAACGAGGATGAGGAGGAGGCCGAGATAGCCGAATGGGGGGAAATGGCGCTTGGGGGTGAAGGGGAAGGGCATGGGGGAGGAATTTTTAATTTTTGATTTTTAATTTTTGATTTTTGATTTTGAATTATCGGTGCAGCCAATCCAAAATCCAAAATCCAAAATCAAGAATCCAAAATCAAGAATCCAAAATCAAGAATCCAAAATCCAAAATCCAAAATCCAAAATCAAGAATCCAAAGTCATCCCCGATTTAACTGAAAGACATGTATTCCAAAACGTATTCCCGGAAAATGGAAACGCGGATACCCGGCGCCCGGGGTTGGCCACTGATCGGTCACAGCATCCCCTTCCTCCGCGATCCCATCGGCTTTCTCAACCGCCGCCAGGCGCGCTACGGCGATGTGTTTCGCATGGGCGTCTTCGGCATGGAGGTGATCGTGTTGGCGGGGGCGGAAGCTAACCGGAAGGTGTTGGTCCGGGAAGGGGAGCAGTTTCCGAACCGCGCCTTCCCCCACATCGCGGATAAGCTGTTTCCCAATGCGGTGCTGTTCAGCGAAGGCGACAAGCACCGCTACCAGCGCAACCTGCTCAAGCAGGCCTTTCGCAAGGAAGCCCTGCGGGGCTACCTGCCGGAGATGGAGCGATCCCTGGAAGGGCGATTGGAGGAGTGGCAGGATAGCAGTAAGATACGGGTGTACCCGGAGATGAAAGCGCTGACGCTGGATATGGCCGGGCGCATCTTTTACGGGCTGGACTTGCTGGGCGGCGACCGGAAGTGGAAGCGGCCGCTAGAGCGCGTGTTGCACGCGGGCGCGGCCTTGCCCCTGGCCATTCCCTTTACGCCTTATTGGCGGGGCCTGCGGGCGCGGAGGCAACTGGTGCGGCAGTTGAAGCGGCTGGTGGCGGTGCGGCGCGCCCAACCCGCCGGGGATTTAGTGAGTCAACTCTGCCGGGGAAAAGATGCCGACGGCCAGCAGTTGTCCGACGCGGAGATCGTTGATCAGTTGATCTTCTTCCTGGTGGCCGCCCACGATACCACTTCGAGCGCCCTAACGAGCCTATTTTTTCTGCTTGGCCGGCGCCCCGACTGGCAGGACCGTTTGCGGGACGAAAGCCGGCAATTTTACGGGCAGGGCCGTTTCGCCTATGAACGCACCGGGGAATTGCCCCTCTTGCAGCAAACCTTTTCCGAGGCCCTGCGCCTGTATCCACCCCTGGTGGTTTATTCCCGCCGGGCGGAAGCGGCGACGGAGGTCAACGGCTACCGCATCCCCGCGGGCAGCCGGGTGTTCGTGTTGCCCCATTTTAGTCAGACGGTGCGGGGGCCGTGGGAGAACCCGGCGGTTTTCGATCCCACCCGCTTTCGGGAGCCGGCGCCCGAAGTGCAGGCTTGTCCGCACGCCTATATCCCCTTCGGTGCGGGTAGGCATTTTTGCTTGGGCTACGGGTTTGCGCAGGGGCAGGTGTTGTACGTGATGAGTACGATTTTGGCGCGCTACCGCTGGCGGTTGCTGAAAGAGTATGCAGAGCCGTTTTATCCGTTTCCTTTTCAGTGGCCGCGGGATGGGCTTTGGGTGGAAATTTTAAGGG
>CAYWHT010000375.1:0-4917 GCA_964458135.1 uncultured Saprospiraceae bacterium
CCCGAGGGAGATTACGGGCTGTACTTCTGTCTTTTCAATTTTACGCTGATCTTTCAGATCGTCAATGATTTTGGCATTCAGAATTACAATAACCGCAATATTTCCCAGCACCGGCAGCTGCTGGAAAAATACTTTCCCAATGTGCTGGTGTTGAAGTTTTTTTTGATGGGGGGCTACTTTGCGGTGCTGTTGCTTTTTGCCGCTCTTTCGGGATACGAACTAGCTTATTTCCCGCTCCTGCTACTGATCGGGTTGAATCAGGTTTTAAATTCGCTCATTCTTTTTTTGCGATCCAATATCAGTGGCTTGGGCCGTTACCGCCTGGACAGTTTGCTATCGGTACTGGACCGCTTGTTGCTGATCATTATTGCCGGCGCCTTGTTGTGGGCGCCGGCATTCCGCTCCCAATTCCGGATCGAGTGGTTTGTGTACGCCCAGACGGTTGCTTATCTGCTTACGGCCGGCATTGTTTTTGGCATGGTGTACCGGCGGCTTGCGTATTTTCGCCCGCGGCTGCGGCCCGCTTTTCTGTGGCTGATTTTGCGGGAGAGTTATCCTTACGCGCTGGTTATTTTTCTGATGACCCTTTACACCCGCATCGATGGGGTGATGATCGAGCGGATGTTGACGGAGGGGGCGGTGGAGGCGTCGCTCTATGCTTCGGCTTACCGTCTGCTGGATGCTTGCAACGTCATTGGCTTTTTGTTTGCCGGCTTGTTGTTGCCCATGTTTGCGCGTTCCATCAAGCTGGCTTTACCCGTAGCCCCTTTGGCGGGCATGAGCTTTCGCATGCTTTTTGCGGGCGCGTTGACTCTGGCCACGGCTGCCTATTTTTACCGGACGGAAATCATGGAAGCGCTCTACGTTTCAGGAGGGGCGTACTCCGGCCGCATTCTCGGTTTATTGATGGGCGGCTTTGTGGCGATCAGCGGCTCGTACATTTACGGCGCCTTATTGACGGCCGGGGGCTACTTAATGCGGATGAACCGATTGTTTGTGATCAGTATCGGTCTGAATGTGGGGTTGAACCTGTTGTTGATTCCCCCTCAGGGAGCGGCCGGCGCTGCTCTGGCGACCCTGGTCACGCAGGCTTTTGTTTTCGTAGCGCAGTGGCTGCTGGCGCGTAAGTTGTTCGGTATTCCCAGCGCTTTTGCGGATGCCGTTCGTTTGGTGGGGTTCACAGCTTCGTTGCCGTTCACGGCGTTAATATTGCAGTGGGGGATGGCCGCTTGGTGGCCGGTAAAGTTCGGGCTCACTATATTAGTCGGCGTACTGTTAGCGTTTTTGTTCAGGTTGATTGACTTGCGCCAACTGATGGCCATCTTCCAAAAACGGATCGATGAACCGCGGTTGTAGTTAAGTCAGGTTTTACTACTTTTGCGCCACAACTCGTTGGAATGGAACAAAAAGATAACCTTGTCGGAGTGCTCAGCACCCTTTATCAATGGAGGAAGCCGGTACTCATCGTATGCGGAGTCGCCGCTGTGGGGAGCGTTATCATTTCGTTACTTTTGCCGGTGTATTACCGTTCGGCAACCCTTTTCCTGGCGGCCAGCCCGGATCAGGCCCAACCCGAACTCCTTTTTTCTGACGGGACGATGCGGGCCCAGGTGTACGGTAACGAAAACGACCTGGACCGCCTGCTGACCATCGCGGAATCCAGTGAACTGGAAGATTATCTGGTCGATCGATTTGGGCTCTACGCCCATTACGACATCGACAGCACGCACCCCAAAGCTTCCCACTACGTTCGGCTGAAATTACGCGACCTTTACAATGTCAAGAAGACGACCCGCGACGCCATCGAACTGGTGGTGGAGGATCGCGATCGCCTTTTTTCGGCAGAAATGGCGAATGCCGCCCGCGAAAAAATCGACGAGCTCGCCCGGCAGTTGATGAAGGAAAACCAGCTCAAGGCTATCAAATCCTACAAAAACAGCATCCGGGACAAAGAAAAATTTCTGCGGAAAATCGGTGATAGCCTCGTTGATTTGCGCCGGCGCTACCGCATATACAATTCGGGCGCTCAGTCGGAATCGCTGACCGCCCAATATTCGGAAGCCGAGTCCAAGTTGGTGCGCAACCGGGCCCGCCTGGCAGTGCTGACCGAAAACCGGACCGTGCCGAGGGACACCATCGCCTACGTGCGCGCCCTCGTCAGCGGCCTTTCCGAAGAAGTAGACAGCCTGGCCAGCCGGCTTTCCATGCTCAACCGGGGCATGCCAACCGTGGAAATCTTGCAACGGCAGTACTTCGAAGCCAACGACGCCCTAAGTAAAGAAAAAGAACGATTCAAAAAACTACAAGCTACTTACGAAGCAGATATACCCGCCACCATCCTGGTGGAGCGAGCCACGCCACCCGTCATCAAATCGCGCCCCAAGCGATCCCTTCTGGTATTGGTGTCGGTGGCTATTGCCTTTTTTTTCAGTCTGGTGGGGGTTCTGCTGATTGAAAATTACAAGCATATCAACTGGCGGGAGGTCGTTAATGCTAAATAGACGAATCGCACGAGATTTCTTTTCCACGCCCAGCACTATGTTGTTCGGGATATACGGCGTCGTCATATTGGCGTCTTTGTTCCTGGCGCTGGTCACGGGCTGGCGCCTTTTGGCGGCTGCGCCCCTCGCCCTGCTGATCGTTTACCTGACGATCGTAGACCTCAGAGCGGTTTTTCTGCTCCTGTTGGCCTTTATCCCGCTATCTACGGAATTTACTTTTTCCGAAGGCCTGGGCACCGACCTGCCCACCGAACCCCTAATGGTGGGCTTGTTGCTGGCCTATGGCGTCTATCTTTTGCGGCACGGCCGGGAGCAACGCAGCGATTTCCTCCGGCACAGCTTGAGTTTATTGGTGTTGCTTCACCTTTTTTGGATTTACATTACCACCTTGACCTCCGATTTACCGTGGGTTTCCATCAAATTTGCCCTGGCTAAGACCTGGTACATCGTCGTATTTTTCTATTTGGCCGGAAGCCAGCTGAAGCGGGAAAGGGATTTGCGTGTTTTTTTCTGGGTGATCTTTATCCCCTTGATGTTTACGGTGTTGATTACTTTGGCGCGGCACGCCCGCTACAATTTTTCTTTTGAAGAAGTTTACCGGGTGTTTTGGCCCTTTTACCGCAACCACGTCAACTACGCGGCCCTGTTATCTCTGTTTTTTCCCTTGGTTTGGCTGGCGACCGGTTGGTATCGCCGGCAAAGCAAAAATTGGTGGCTACTGGTAGGTAGCCTGGCCTTATTGGCGGTGGCCATTTATTTTTCCTACACCCGGGCGGCTTACGTTTCCCTCGGCATTGCGCTGGGGGCTTATTGGATGTTTCGCCTCCGGCTGGTGCGCTACGTCATCCCCTTAGCGCTTGCGTTTACCCTGGGAGGAGTCGCCTATCTGGCCAATGACAACCACTATTTGGAATATGCTCCCGACTACCATCGAACCATTTCCCACGACGAGTTTGACAACCTCTTGCAAGCGACTTACCAAGGGGAGGATATTTCAACGATGGAGCGCGTCTACCGGTGGGTGGCGGGCTTCCGCATGAGTGCGGAAAAGCCGGTATTCGGCTTTGGTCCGGGCAATTTTGTCAACTTTTACAAGCGGTATACGGTCAATAACTTTCGCACTTACGTAAGCGACAATGAGGGGCGATCCGGCATACACAGTTATTATCTGATGACGGGTGTTGAGCAGGGAATAACCGGCTTGCTGATTTTCTTATTGCTGAGTTTTTTCGCGCTGATCCGCGGGGAGCGTATTTACCACCAAAGCTCGTCTCTGGGGCGTCGACGCCTGGTCATGATGGCGTTGCTTTCCACGGTGGTCATCGACGCCTTTTTGATCATCAACGATATGATCGAAACCGACAAGGTGGGTCCTTTTTTCTTCATCAATCTGGCCATTTTGATCAATGCGGATCTGGCGAACCGGCGGGATCGCCTCGCAGCCCGGGAAAAAAGCTGATCTGTTGTTTTCGCGGAGGCAGATACTCCTGCCAGTTGGTGCCGCCGGTCGCTTCGATGACTTTGGGTTTGGCTTCGAGATAGCGCCCCGCCGACCGCAGGTGAGACAGCCGCCATTCCAGGTTGAACAGACGGTCGTATTCCCGGAGGAGTTCGGGCAGCCCCGCCGCTTGCCGTTCCTGTTCCGGGAGGCGGTGATACAACTGCCGCAGGTTGGTGTGGCGTACGGATTTGGCCAACTGGATAAGGGGGGCGCCGTACTTTTGCTCGAATTGACGCAGGGTAAGGGTTTTCTGGCCGGTGGCCAGTTCAGTGGCGCCCGATTTCCAGTACAGATGGGGGTAAATGTCATCCACTCCGTCTTCCGGACCAAACTGATCGCGTTTGGACGGGTGCGCCAGCAAATGCAGGTCGGTGCTCAAAATTTCAATAAATCTAAACTGAGCCGACTGGAAACCGCTGGACGGAAGCAGGCTCATCCGGAATTTCAGAAACTCTTCCTTATCCATACCCTGCACCATAATGTCGAAGCTGCTGATCAGGTTTTCGGTATAGCGGTTGATCCTTTCCACCTGCCGCCCGAACATTTCCGGATCGTTGGGGCCCTCTCGCTGCAATTGCTCAATGGCCAGGCGGATTAGCTTGAAATAGAGCTCGGTAATCTGATGGTAAATGATAAAAATTTGCTCGTCGGGAAGAGAAGTACGGGGATTTTGTAAGCTAAGCAGGGTATCCAGGTGGATATAGTCCCAATAGGTCAGGTAATCGGCATGCAAAAGCCCATCGAGATAGGAGAGCATGTCTTGCCCCATGGCGCCGTATTTTTCTTCCAGCTTTTCCAGCCTTTCGAGGATGGCTTTGTTCAGTTCCATAGTTAGCTTGTTTGCTTTAATGCACCAATTTAGCACCAAAATAAATAGCGGACAGCCCGACAGCCAGGCTCAGCGATATATTGGCC
>CAYWHT010000376.1:0-4911 GCA_964458135.1 uncultured Saprospiraceae bacterium
AAAAATCAAAAATCAAAAATCAAAAATCAAAAATCAAAAATCAAAAATCAAAAATTAAAAATCAAAAATCAACTCCCCCCCCCAACCATCACAATCAACCATTATCATCAAACCCAATAATTCAAATATTCCCCTTCCGCTCCACCGCCTCATCAACAAGCTGGAGCACGCCGGCTTCCACCTAAGCCCCGCCGACCGCGTGCGCATGTGGCAGGTGTTGGGTGGCCCCGGCAAAGCGCATCTGCATGAGCCGGAGGCGTTGAAGTATCTGCTGGCGCCGGTGGTGGCCAAAAGTGTGGCGGAGCAGGAACGGTTCTACGAGATCTTTGATCATTATTACGAGGAGATTTCGGCGCCCTTGATACCGGAAAGGGAGGGCGACAAAGGCCAAACGGGCTGGCGCCGTATTCCGGTCTGGGCTTGGTGGGCCCTAAGCGGCGTCTCGCTGGCCGTAGCAGCCGCACTGATCATTCTTTCGATACCGGGGACGCCCGATGCGCCAGTAATGAATCTGGAAATGAAGCAACCCTTCATTCGCATGGGCGAGCCCATGGAAGTCATGAATGTTTCCCGGAATATCGACACCACGGCCCGCTTTCGGTGGGAATTGCTCGATGCGATGAGTAAGCGGGTGGAACAAGCGGATAGCAGCGACTACCGTTCCTGGACCTTCACCGTGGATACCCTGGGCGAGGGCGCTCGTAAATTAGTCCGTTTCAGCTGGCTGCTGCCGGATACCACGCTCCGGCAAAGTAGCGAAATACGGCTCCAATGCGCCGATCCCCCCGAAATCGCGGCGCTCGGTATACCCCGGCAAGCTGAAGCCGGAGAACGCCTTGAATTTTCGGCGGAAATAAATACCTCCCAACCCGTCAACTACCTTTGGGAATTTGGTGACGGCGATAGTTCCACCTTGGCGTCTCCCCGTCACACCTACGCAGAAGCCGGCAGTTATACGGTCTCTGTTACCGTATCCCGTTCGGGGGAACCGGCAGGTTTTTGCCTCACCCGGCAGCGCCGGGAAATTACGGTGGGGGCACCCAAGGTCAACCTTCCCTACATCCCTCTCCAGCGGGCAGAAGTAGAGCCCTTTGCCGCCTACAGTTGGGGTGCCTGGATTCTATTGGGGGCTATCGGTCTGGGCATCATCTTTTACTGGGTGCGCTGGTTTGGCCGGCCCGCGATCGCCAGGGAAGAGGATGCGGTGGCGACCGAAAAATTCCGGGCCCAGGACCGGGCGCCTTACTTTATCCCCTTCCGCAGTCAACACGGTTTTGTACCCGTGGGGCGCGAGCAGTTAAAGCTTGCGGACGCCCTGCGGCTGCGCCAGGAGGGGCGCCGCCGGCAGGTGGACGTGCCGGCTTCCGTAAACGCGACCATCGAGCGGGGAGGTTTTCCGGTGCTCCACTTCGGCTTTAGCACCCAACCCACCGAATACTTGTTTTTGATCGACGAACAATCGGCCGAAAGCCACCAGGCGCGGCTATTCCAGCACCTGGTAGCAGTACTGCGCGATCAGGATGTCTACGTTGAGACGTTCTACTACCGCGATACGCCCCGGCGGGTGTGGAATGCCCGGCATCCCGGGGGGCTCAAGCTCGAACTCCTCCACCGCACCCATCCCCAGCACCGGCTAATGGTTTTGGGCGACGGGCACGAGCTCCTCAGCCCTTACGCACCGGGGCGCCCCCAACTGCGCGAGTCGCTGGCCGCCGACCTGCGCCGCTGGCCCCAGCGCTTCCTGTTCACGCCTCTGCCGCCCGCCAACTGGACCTACCGCGAATGTACGCTGGCCGAACTATTCGTGCTTTTCCCAAGCGACCTGGCCGGACAGACCGAGGCGGCCAAGTTTATCGAGGGCGGACTGGAGCCCGAAGACCTGCCCGTTTCCTTTCAGGCCTGGCAGGAAAGACTGGCCGAAGAACGCCGGGAGCCCAACCCGCTCTACTTCCACTGGAAGCGCTACCGCGATCACGAAAAATATCTGGCGGAACATCCCGAACTGCTGCGCTGGGTGCAAGCCCTCGCCGTCTGGCCGACGCCCAACTGGAACACCACCGTAGCCATCGGGCGGGCGCTGGGGATTGACCTCACCTACGATAAATTACTTTTACTCTCCCGCATCGGCTGGCTGCAACGGGGAGAACTACGCCCCCGCCTGCGCCGCGAACTGCTGGACCGCCTCGATGCCAAAGACGAACGCCTGGCCCGCGCCGCCGTACGCGAAGAACTGCTGGCGGTAGCCGATCAGACCTGGGGCGGCTCCGCCAATACCGAGCTGCAAAGCCAGCTGGCCGTGCAGGATTTTGCCCTGCAACCCGAAGAGGCTGAAACGCGCGCCACCATCCGCTACCTGCTGGACCACGGCCTGATCAATCAACGGCAACAGGCCGAATTGGAGCGCACCGTAAACCGACAAATGCCGGTCAAAAAGGGCGACGGCAACGGGATCGGCATCCGGGAATACCTGGACGAGGAAAAACCCGAGGCCCAAAGACCCGTCAACACGCCCGATTTCCGGCGGGCCGTAGCGCTAACCGCTTCCTTTATCCTCCTGGCGCTGCTCGTCTGGACGACCGGCCATACCGATTGGCTCTACCGCACCGTATTCGGGGAGGCGCCCGCCGCCTTCGTCGAGGAACCCGACCGGCAGATGCGGAACTACTTTTTTGTAGAAGAAGGCATCTATGTAGACAGCACCGCCATTTACAACAATTGGGGCGTCAATGCCTGGAACGGCCGCGGGCCCTTGCTGGCCGTGACCAGCTTTCGGAACCCGGCCTATCCCGATGAGGATTACGATACCTACAGGAACCCCCTCCGCCTGGCCGACTTCGTGGAGGATCTGTTGCAGACCACTTTTGTCTGGGACGGCCGGCCCGGAACCCTGGCGCGTGGGCAGCGACTCTTGATCGAGGGTGAGTTGGCGCCATCCATCACCGATGTGCCGGCGGGCGTTGTCGACCAGCCGGGCTACCGCGATCTCAATACGGATCACGACCTGCAGGTGGTCACCGAAACGCTGCTTCCCCTGCGCGCGGCTATCAACCACAATGCCCGCTATACCGGGGAAGAACAGGCGCCCCTGCTCAATGCAGCCACCCTGTACTACAACCTGGGTATTCAGGTTTACCAGGCCTATTTGCTGGATTCTCTGGCTGCCGCCGACCTGCAAAACAGCCTGGCCTTCTTCCACCGCGCGCTGGCGCCGGATGTATCCTACGCCACGGCCGCCATTGAACAGCCGCTGCTGCAACTGCAGGCCCAGTCGCGGCACGCGCTGGGTTTATCACACTATTACCTCGGCAAGCCCGATTCGGCGCGCTATTATTACAATGCGCTGCTGGAAACCGATTTCTTTGACACCACGCGCATCGCCCCCAACCTGGCCAACTTATTTGGCGACGAAAGCGCGCGCATCATGGAAATCACCGTGGTAGGCAGAACGCGGGCTTCGCTCACCGCCAGCATCAACTACTACGTGGACGAGGCGCAACATCCCAAAGTGCTGCTTACACTCACTGCGGTTGACGGGCGGGGCAATCCGGTCCGGCGGCTATCCCGGCCGTCTCTCGAGCTCGAGCCCGGCGAAAAGATCGCGGAGCTGACCATCAATTACGAGCCCGGTGGCATCGCACCCTCTTCCACCTCCGGCCTGAATGGCGCACCGCAAAAGGGCTACGCCCGCCTGGGGGCCGTCAGCGATAGTCTGCGCGCGCAATTGGTGGACCTGGATACGCGGCGGACCATTGCGCGCCGTAGTATTCCCTACCCTAAAGAATGGCGAGAGGACAACGGCTCTTTTCCAGCCAACGAAGAACGCATGCTCCGCGGACGGGTGTTTGATGGCAAGAACCTGCTGCCCGATGTGCAGGTGCGCCTCAGCGAGGAAACTCCCGCCGCCCGTGCCGTCTACGACGAAACCGTCACCACCGATGAGGCGGGGATTTACGAATTCGTCCTCCCCGACCGCTCGCTGGACAATCCCGTGCTGCAATTCCGCAAACCGGGCTACGAAACGCAGCGCCGGCCACTCAAGTACCGCGAGGAAGATGGGGTCCTTTGGGTCGACAATGTTTTTATGCAGGAAGCCGACAGCAGGGAGGTTTTAGCGCCCGAAATGGTATTCGTAGCAGGCGGCGCCTTTACAATGGGCTGCGTGCCGGGGCGGGATGTGGATGCCAAGGAGGAATGCCCGAAAAGCGAGCTGCCCGCCCACGAGCCGCGGCTGGATGACTTTTATATCGGCAAATACGAGGTGACCAATCGGGAGTACGCCGAATTTCTGAATGCTTATGGCGCCACCGAGGTGCAAAGCGGCCCTTACGCCGGGCAGACCATGATTGAGGAACACGAATGGGGCTTGCAGCGGACCGGCAGCCAGGAAGGGCCGCAATGGGCGCCGGCGGAAGGGTACGAAAACCATCCCGTAATTTATGTAAGCTGGTACGGCGCCTACGAGTACGCGCGCTGGCTCAGCAACCAAACCGGTCAGAACTACCGGTTGCCAACCGAAGCGGAATGGGAATACGCCGCCCGGGGTGGGCAATCGGGGCTAAAAGACCAGTTCCGGTATGCGGGAGGAAATGATCCGGATGCCGTTGCCTGGTATCGCGCCAATTCCGTTGAGCGATCCACTTACCAGGTGGGGACGCTCCAACCCAATCAGTTGGACCTTTACGATATGAGCGGAAATGTTTGGGAATGGTGCGGGGATGTATGGCACGAAAATTACCAAGGTGCGCCGGCGGATGGTTCGGCCTGGACGGAGGGTGGGGAGCAGGATCGCCGCGTGGTTCGTGGCGGGTCTTGGATCGACGATGATAACTTCGGCCGCGTTTCGGCCCGCAGCAGGAACGACTCCGGTAACAGGTACAACCTTATTGGGTTTCGTTTGGCCCGGTACTAACC
>CAYWHT010000377.1:0-1731 GCA_964458135.1 uncultured Saprospiraceae bacterium
GTTGCACCCCACTCTTGAATATGCGCCTCGTCTACCGCCAAAATAGCCTCCCGAAAAACTGTCAATTACTTCGTGCCCGAAGGCACTATTACTTCGCGCACCAATTACAGAGACCGCAGATCGCACTCCAGCTTAAACGGGGAATATACAAGAATTTTTTATGTCTTAAGTGTACTTTATTCGAGCAATGGATCACCCCCGGACCGGGGTGATAGGAGGGGAAAGTGAATATTCCGGGGGTCTTGCTTATTCAACCCCCCGGAAAGGCGTAAAACGCCGGAATTAATGATTCAAGATCGTATGTTCGATAATATCGCAGCATTCATTGAGTTGCGATTCGGTGATGACGAGGGGTGGGGCGAAGCGGATGATATTGCCGTGGGTAGGCTTGGCCAGCAATCCGTTTTCCGCGAGTTGCAGGCAAATATTCCAGGCCGTTTCGCCTTCCTCTTCTTCGTCGATGACGATGGCGTTTAGCAGGCCTTTACCCCGCACGAGGGTAACCAACCCACTTTTGTCGACCAGGTTATGCTGGATACGTTCCCGGAAAAGGCGACCGAGTTTGGCGGCGTTTTCCGCCAGGTTTTCGTCTTCTACAACTTGAAGGGCTTCCGTCGCTACGGCGCAGGCCAGCGGGTTGCCGCCAAAGGTGGAGCCGTGTTGTCCGGGCTTGATGGTCAGCATGATTTCGTCGTTGGCGAGCACTGCCGAGACGGGCATCACACCACCCGACAGGGCTTTGCCAAGCACCAGGATGTCGGGGCGAAAATCTTCGTGATCGCAACAGAGTAATTTGCCGGTGCGGGCAATACCCGTCTGCACTTCGTCGGCAATGAAAAGTACGCGGCGCCGGCGACAGAGCTCGTAGGCTTGTTTGAGATAGCCGTCATCCGGCACGACAACCCCCGCTTCGCCTTGAATAGGCTCTACCATAAAGCCGGCGACGGTAGGGTCGGTAAGCGCCTCTTCCAAAGCGGGAAGATCGTTGTAGGGAATAATTTGGTACCCCGGCATGTAGGGGCCGAAATTTCCGGTGCTGCTGGTATCCGTAGAGGAAGAAATGGCGCTGAGGGTGCGCCCCCAAAAGTTACCCGTTACGAAGATGATCTTGGCCTGATTGGTCGGCACTCCCTTAACCTCATAAGCCCACTTGCGGCATAACTTAACGGCGGTTTCGCCCGCTTCCACGCCGGTATTCATGGGCAGCACCTTATCGTAACCAAAATACCCGGTGATGAAGCGTTCGTAGGGGCCCAGCTGATCGTTGTGAAAAGCGCGCGACGTCAGGGTCAGTTGCTGCGCCTGCCTGGTCAGGGCGCCGGTAATGCGGGGGTGGCAATGCCCCTGGTTAACGGCCGAATAAGCGGCCAAAAAGTCGTAATACGGTTTCCCTTCCGTATCCCAAAGGTAGACACCCTCACCCCGCGACAGAACGACTGGAATCGGGTGGTAGTTATGGGCGCCGTATTTATTTTCGAGCTCCATGAAGGAAGCGGAGGATGGCTTGGTGGTTTGTTGCAGCATAACAGTCGTTTTTCCAGATTAAAAAAGCGCAGCGACTAGCGTCGAATTTAGGTAATTTCGGTTGATTTAATAAGGTTTGCGCCCTTTTCTTTCATATCCTCCAGCGCCCGCGCCACATCCCCTTCGTTGAGATCGATGCCGCGGACGCCGTCGGTCACCAGGTGGGTTTTGAAGCCTAGCTCAAGGGCGTCCAGTACGGTGTAGTAA
>CAYWHT010000377.1:1741-4911 GCA_964458135.1 uncultured Saprospiraceae bacterium
TCCCACAATGTACAATTCCTCGACGCCCTTATCGCGCAAATACTCGGCCAGGCCGGTGGCCTTGCGGTGGCCGTTATCGTAAAACCCGCTATAACTATCGATTTCGGGATCGACGCCTTTGTATACGATATGGTCGATTTTATCCGTATTCAGATCCTTGTGGAACTCGGAGCCGTAACTTTCCTGCACACAGTGCATGGGCCACAGGATTTGTTCCAGACCATTCAAGTCGATGACATCACCGGGCTTACGCCAGGGATGTTGGGCCGCGAAGCTCTTATGGTCGGCCGGGTGCCAGTCTTTGGTGGCCACTACCAGCTCGAACCGGTCCATGAGCCGGTTGGCAACGGGTACGACTTCATCCCCCCGCGGCACCTCTAAAGCGCCGTTGGGGCAAAAGTCGTTTTGTATATCTACTAAAAGCAAAGCTTTCATACCTATTGGCAAAGATTTCTAGTCCGGATAAGTTAATTTGTTTTTTGAGACAACGAGATGAATAATGCGGAAGTTTGATCGACAAAGTGAACCGCCCAAGCTCCAGCCGAAAGGGAGGGAGAAAGGAGCTCTGATCTTGAAGGACTAAACGACGACTCAAGGCTGGGCTCGTCTTTCTACCAATTACTCATCGAGAACGGGAATCCGCCCATCTTCCATAGTAAGAATGCGGTCGCTCATCTGCGCCAACTCTTGGTTATGGGTCACGATAACGAAGGTCTGCTGAAAATCCTTTCGCAGTTGGAACAGCAAGTGGTGGAGCTCTTGGGAAGAGGCGGAGTCGAGGTTGCCCGAGGGCTCATCGGCAAATACGATGGCGGGTTGATTGATTAGGGCGCGGGCCACCGCCACCCGCTGTTGTTCTCCTCCCGACAGTTCGGTGGGTTTGTGTTCCAGCCGTTCCGACAGGCCGAGATAGTTCAGAATATCTTTGGCCCGGCTTTGGGTTTGGCCGGCCGGGCGTTTATCGATATAGGAGGGGATGCAAACGTTCTCCAGAGCGGTAAATTCCGGTAGCAGGTGATGAAACTGAAAGACGAAGCCGACGTTGCGGTTGCGAAATTCGGCAATACGCCGGCTTTTCAACCGGAATACCTCCTCGCCGTTGATCAACAGCTCGCCCCGGTCGGGGCGGTCCAGGGCGCCGAGAATATGCAGCAGGGTGCTCTTTCCCGCGCCGGATTTGCCCACGATGGAGACAACCTCTCCGCGTTCGATTTGCAGGTCGACCCCCTTGAGTACGTGCAGGCTGCCAAAAGATTTGTGGATATTACTCGCCCGGATCAATTTGTTTGCTTTTCAATCAGGGCGCTAAGGTAGCAGATTTTCCCGCCTTTACCAGAAAATACCCACGATTATCGCCGTCACCGCCAACAGCAGCAGCGCCAGGATGCGGTAATTGCGGTACCAGGGCAAGTGCCGGATCTCTCGCGTCTCCTGGTTGTAAATTTCCCACCGGAAGGTGTAATCCGCTACTTTTTCGTTTTCGGGTGGGGTAGTGGCCAGACTGACAACAACGTGCACCAGAGCGCACAAGACAAATAATATGGCGGCCATCCCCAGGAAGTGCACTTCGTTGAGGGCGGGGAACCAACCGAAGATTTGGGACAACAGCATGGTTATCGCGAAAGCAAAACCAAAAAGTAAGCTGACGATGGAGCCGTTGCCATTGGCCCGCTTCCAGAAAAGCCCCAGCACAAAAGTAGCTACCGCCGGGGGAGCAGTGTAGCTGATGACCAGCTGCAGGTATTCCCACAACGAGTCGCTCACCTGTTCGATATAAGGCACCCAGGCGGAGGCCAGAATTACGAGAAGGAGCGTGGTAATCTGACCGGCCCGGACCAATTGCTGGGAAGTCAAATTCGGGTTGATGGTGCGGGTGAAGTCCATGGTGACCAAAGTAGAAGCCGAATTAAAGGTGGCCGATACCGATGACATCATGGCGGCCAGCAAACCGGCGACCACCAAGCCCAGGATGCCCTTGGGCAGCAGCTGAAACAGCAAGACCGGGTAGGTCAGATTTGGGCAATTGGCGAGATCCGTGCAGGGCACTTCCTCGCCGTTGCGCACGATCATGTAGTTGAGGTTCTCGATATTCAGATCGTTGAACAACAGCAGCGCCAGTACGCCGGGGACCACCATAAAAAACAATACCGGCAGCTTTAACAGGCCCGCAAATAAGGCGCCAAGGCGACCGTGGTTGAGGTCTTTGGCCCCCAACACCCGCTGCACCATAAACTGATTGTTGGCCCAAAAGTAGAAGCCAAGCAGTGGAACGCCGGTGATTAGCCCCCACCAAGGCATAAATTCGTCATCGGTAGGCCGCACCAGGCTGAACGCTTCTTCGGCATTGCTGGGAGTGAAGTACCCCTCTGTGCGCAACTGCTCCAGGGCCAATATATCGCCGTTGGCCAGCATGCTACTCAAGTTGGTCATCATGGTGTCCCAGCCGCCTCCTAGCTCGCCAAAGGCAAAAAAAGTGAGCAACATGGAGCCGATAATCAACAAAATGGCCTGCACCACCTCCGTCTGCACCACGGAGTTCAAACCGCCCGGAATAGTATAAGCCGCTGCCGCTACCGCCAGGGCAATGATAATGTAAACCGAATCGATTTCCGGAAAGATGAGCTGTAGTACAATGTTGCCGACGTATAAACCGGCGGCCGTATCCACCAGGATGTTTCCGATGATGGTGATAAAGGAAAAATAATACCGCGAGCGGCTATCGTAGCGCCTTTCCAAAAATTCCGGCATGGTGTACACCCCGGATTTTAAGTAAAAAGGCAAAAAGAAAATCGCAAAAAATATAAGCACCACCACCGCAAACCATTCGTAATTGTAAACGTGGATATTGGTTTTATAGGCGTCTCCGGCCAGGCCGACCAGCGTGGAACTCGATATGTTGGCCGCAAATAACGCAATGCCCACAATGGGCCAGGTCATGGTGCGGCCACCGAGGAAATAGTCTTCCGAATCTTCTCTTATGGCGTGGTACAAGCCGTAGGCAATAATCAAAACGGCGTACAACAGCATGATGCCGATGTCCAGGGCGCTCAGTTGAAATGCTTCCATGTCAATCCGGGTAAGGGTCGGTTTATTTTGTTACGATAATATGTGGTTGTCGGGAACTAGTACCCTGTGTAATAAGTAGCTTTGCGCTTTGGCAGTGTCTTTTG
>CAYWHT010000378.1:0-4892 GCA_964458135.1 uncultured Saprospiraceae bacterium
TCGGGTTTGGTCGATGTTTCGCGGAGCTACCAATGTATTCGGCCCCCTGGGCCTTTCTAATACGAGCGCCAACCCTTTAGCTTTAGCAGCCCATCTCCCCCCAAGTCTTTGTGGTCTCGGTAGTCTGAGTGGTTTATGGCCTCAGAGAGCCAAAAAGCCAGCCAAGCAAGCAAAATCTTAGTGCCCTCAGTGGTTCCCAAAAAGCCAGCCAAGCAAATTTTGAGTTGGCAGACTATATTTACCGATTACTCAAACGCTTCTTCCATTCCCCTTTCGTCCTAATCACTGGCCGGCCGGCGGGTACGCGCAGGGTGACGGTCGGCTTTTCCCCCGGCGCTTTCCTGGCTACTTCTTCGACATAATGGTATTCCACCCGTGCTTCCTCCGGCGTCAGGTGGAGCAATACGTAGCCGTGATCCCGCATATTGGCGTATTTGACGTGCGGGTTGTGGGCGGGGTCCAGGTATTTGCGTTCGATCACCCGGCAGGTGTCATCGGAAAAATATTCGCTGTAGTTGGCGGAATTGACGGATTGAACCACAAACTCGGTCGCCACGCCGTATTTTTCCGCTGCGGGATCGTAAATTTCCGGATTCAAGGGCTCGGGCGTCACTTCAGCCGACAGGGAGCTGTGAAAATCACCGGTGAAGACCAACACATTGTTGATGTCGTTCCGGCCCAGGAAATACATTAGCTCGCGTTGCTCGTGCGGGTAGCCCGACCACATGTCGGTAAACTTCTCCCGCCCCTTATGGATATGGCTGATATTTAAATCCGAAAAAACAACCTGGTTGCCAAGAATGCGCCAGCGGGCGTCACTCTCTTTTAATTCGCCCGACAACCAGGATAATTGCTCTTCCCCCAACATCGTACGCTCCGCGCTGGCGTAGGCGGAGTCCTGAGTGCTTTCCACTTGGGGGCTGCGTTGCAAACGCCCCTCCAGCATCATCAAATCGGCCAGGTCGCCCAGCTCGAAAGAGCGGTACAGCGGGGGTTGGTACTCATCCCGGATGGGCAACCATTCAAAATAAGCCTGGATAGCCGCCCGCTTGCGTACCTCCCAGGCGCCTTCTTCCTCCGGCTGGTGGTTTTCGGCTCCCGTGCGGTAGGCGTTGTTGCTCAGTTCGTGATCATCCCATATCGTAATAAAGGGATGCATCTGGTGGGCGCGGCGCAAGCCTTCATCCGTGCGGTACTGAGCGTAGCGCTCCCGGTAATCCTGCAAGCTCTGAATTTCGCGCTCGGGAATGTGGAACCGTTGGGTGGTCGAATCGCCGTAACGCCCCGCCTCGTATTCATAGATATAATCACCGAGATGGAGAACGGCAAAGATATCTTCATTATCCGCAATGCGGTCGTAGGCGTTAAAGTAGCCGAATTGGTAGTTGCTGCAGCTGGCGAAAGCCAATTGAATGGAATCTACCGATCCCCGCGGCAGCGTAGCCGTTCGTCCAATCGGCGAGCTGCCGCCCAAGGCTTCAAACCGGTAGTAGTACCGTCGTCCGGGTTCCAGCCCCTCCGGCAGCACCTTGACCGTATAATCGCGCAGGCTATCGGTCTCGAAGCGCCCGGAGGCAACCACTGTCTCCATATTCGAATCGGTCGCTACCTCCCAGTCTACTTTTACCTTGCGGTGGTAATCCGGCGTCACGCGCGTCCAGATCACCACGCTTTCCGCACCGGGATCACCGGAAGCGACGCCGTGGTAAAAGGGCTTGAGACTGGCGTCAAGTTCGAAGCCTTGCTCCTGAAGCGCGTTGAGGTACGTAGGTTCCGGGTCCTGACAAGCGGTCAGGCCAAGGAGGAGAATGAGGGCGCAAATTATGGGCTTATGCATGATCAATAAGATTGAGGGTTTAAATGAAAGACGGTATCTAAATTATAAAAAGCGAGCAACTCCGTGGTGCGCCATTGGCCGACACCAGAGAATTGCCCGCATTTCTTTCAATCCGTTTTACTGAAAGGGAATCACCAGCGGCGAGGCCTGGTTGTCTACCAATATTCGGTTCATATTGACGGTCATCGTTACAATACCGGTCGCTTCGTCTACGGTGAAGTCATCCATCGCCTGGTCACCGGGAATAAAATCCGGGATGATCGGCTGTAAAAACTCCGACCCTTCGTCGATATTCGGGTTATTGCGCACTTCGTTTTCCGCCACCGGGAAGCGGATGCCCAGATCGACAACGCGACGTCCTTCGGCGATAAACACCTCCTGGCGCATCAGGTAGATCAGTTCCAAGAGCTCATCGGCGGTAGCGGCGGCGTCGATATCGGCTTCGGTGACGGAGGTGCCGGAGACGGTCGCCACCGTAATGGGTCCTGCCTGGCGGTCGAGGATGAAGCCTTCCCGTGCCGGTTCACCGGCTTCGAAGCGCACGCGCACCGTATCCGACAGCGGATAGTCATCGCGGTTGCCGCCGCTGCGCGTCTCGCGGGAATCATCGAAAGTAACCGTGGGACGGTTGGCAATCACTTCGCCGAGTAAATCCTTGAGGGTGGCTTTGGCGCCCGCCAGGTCCTGGCCGGCCATTTGGGCTTCGGCCATGATAAAGTAGGCCTCCTCGGCCTTGAGTAAGCTGATGGGCTTTTGGTCCAACTCCGGGCTGCCTACGCTAAAGTATTTGGGATCGAGGAAATCCAGGCGGGGCAGCGGCGCGAATTCGTCCTGGGAAGAATCGAATAAAAAGAACTGCATCTGGTTGGAAGGCCCGTTGACGCCGTCATAAGTAACCTGGAAATTGAGCAAAGGATTGGTATTAATGACCTCCATTGCTTCCGCCATAGCATTACTGCGATCCCCTTGATGGTAATAAATACGGGCGATAGCCAGTTGTGCGGCCAACCGCAGCTCCTCCCCGGAAGTCAGGCTGATGACCTGTTCGAAATCTTCCCGCGCCCGCTGGAAATGAAAATCGGGCGCCTCCACCGGCCCACGGTCCACCGCCGGCAAACCGACAAAATACTCGGCACTGAACAGATGGGCTACGCCCTTGTAAAAAAACAACTCGGCCCGGTCGTCATCCGTCGTGCGGGCATCCTTGGGCAATACTTCCTCCAAACCGAATTCGGCGGTACGGCGCAGACTTTGCACCTCCGATTGTAAACGGAGTACATCGATATCCGTAAAGGCGATCTGCGGAATGTCAAACACTTTGCTACTCAGCGTCCGGTTGTTGAAATAATTATCCGACGTCAATTCTCCCAATTCTACAAAAGTACTCAGTGTTATCGCCATCTGGCGTCGCGCGCCGTTTACCCAGGAATCCGTCGCCTGAGGAGAATTGGTGAACTTATCGTTCGTTACGTTAGGATTCTGCACGTCGGCAAGCTCACAAGCCTGCAAAAGGACGAGCAGTAAGATAAATTTGATGGTATTTTTCATTGGTGTTAATCTGATTTTGAATACATGATCAATGCGTTGGCCAACGGCCGATAGGGCCTCGACCTAAAACCTAAACTTCACCGACCCGATAAACTGCCGGGGCGCCGATTCCGAAGCGTAGGCGATGCCGCCGGTCGTGGCGCTGTTCTGACCTTGTGCGCCCCCGGTCTGCGTAGCCTCGGGGTCAAAACTGGAAGACGCGAAGTTGACCGGATTGATGACGTTGAAACCGACGGAAATCCCCTTGGCAAAGCGACCCATCAGGCTTTCCGGCAACTCGTAGCGAACACCCATATTGCGGAATTTGAAGAAATCGGTCTCTTCTACAAAGCGGTTGGTAAAGTTGAGCCAGTTGCCGGTGCCGTTGGCGTCAATTTCGGCCTGCGGTATTCCTTCATCATTGGCGCCGTACAGAAAGCGGAACTGCCTTTCGAAGGAATGGGCAAAGGCGCCGGTCTGGTAATCGGCGCTGGTGTAGAGTGTCAGGTCTTTAAACCGGACGTTCAGCGACATGCTGCCGAAATTATCGGGCAGGGTGTTGCCCAAAAAAGATTGGGGAATGGTTTCGACCATCAACCCGTTCTCAAAAACGCCGAGATTGCCCCGCAAATAGCCGACCGGAAAGCCTTCCTCCACCACCGTCTGTATGGTCCGGGCGCTAAAGCCGTTGATATTGAAAGGCGGCACACCGCCTGCATCCACCACCTGATTGTCGAGCGTATTAAAAGAAGCCTGCAGCTGTACACCCCAGTTTTTGGTTTGTACCGGAATGAAGGTGGCGGCCAGCTCCCATCCTTTGTTCTCGATGGTGCCGATGTTTTGTAATACTTCTTCGGCTTCCCCGTTAGAGGGCGCCAGGGGTACCGGAAACAAGGCATCGCGCGTTTCGGCATTGTAATAGTTGGCGCTCATGGAGACGCGGTTATCAAAAAAGCCCAATTCGGCGCCGACTTCGTAGGTATACGTTTTTTCGGGCTCCAGATCTTCATTACCCGGCTGACCGAAAAGCGCAGCCTGCGATCCCTGAAAACCGGTAAAATCAATCGTGCGCTCATTGGCGAAAGGCCTTGGGAAGTTGCCCGCTACGCCGTAGTTACCGCGAAGCTTGAGAAAAGACAGGGTGTTGTTGTCAAAAAGATCCCGGAAAAAAGGCTCTGCACTGACGATGTAGGAACCACCGACTTTCGGGTAGTACTGTACGCCGATATTGTCGCCGAAAGCGGAGTTGCCGTCGCCCCGCACCCCAAACTCCAGGAAGTAACGGTTTTTAAAGCCGACGTTTTCCTGAAAGTAAACGCCGTAATTGACCACTTCCGAGAAAAACTCGTTACTCTGACGGGTAGCGGCTTGGGCAATGGTAGCGGCCCCGTCGCGCACGTCGATACCGGTATATTCAATCTGCTGGTCTTCATTGCGGAAAAACTGCCCGCCGAGGGTGGAAATAAAGGAAAACTCACCGATCGTCGCTTCGTAGCGGCCGTTCAATTCAAAGGTGACGCCCAGGAAT
>CAYWHT010000379.1:0-4889 GCA_964458135.1 uncultured Saprospiraceae bacterium
GGGTAGCGCCGTGGGAAAGAAAGGCAAACACTTTTTCCATTTCCTGTTGGGCCCGGCGGTCGGATTCGCAGCTTTCTTTCAGCGCCTGAAATTCATTTTGCAACCGGTTGTAGGCGTGTTGGGTGTTTTGCTTGCCCGTGTAGAAGATGAAAGCCAACAGGCTGGCGACGAGGGCGGCCATCACCGCAAGACCCGTGAAAACCTGCGCGCCGACGCCCCTGCGTCTGCCCAACTCGGCTTGGGAGCCTTGAGCCGTTTTCTGCGAGCTCAACTCGTTGAGAATCTGATCTTTTAAATGGGGTGGAGGTGGAATAGCCTGTTTCATGGCGTAGTCTTCAATGGCCGAGCGCATCTTATGTACTTCATCCTTTAAGTCCGGCCATTGTTCCAGGTAGTATTCTACCTTTCGGCGCTCTTCCGAAGAAGTAATTCCAAGTACGTATTGCTCCAATAATCCTGAGGATAAAAATTGCTCTTTGTTCATGTGATTCAGTCCGACTACCGGTTCTTTCAATAAGTTAAAATATTGCAGCGAGCAAGAGTAAAAGGATTACCCCGACTTGTTGGATTTCAAAAAGCCGGCGTAGCTCGCGCAGTGCTATTCTGATTCTTGATTTTACGGTTCCGAGCGGAATGTTTAGCACTTCCTGCACTTCCTGCTGAGTAAACCCCTGGAAGTAGATTAAGTCGATGACCACCCGGTATTTTTCTTCCAGCGTACCCACCACGCCGTTCAAACCGATATGCTCGGGTTGCACCTTTTCGGCGGCGCTTTCCATATGATATACGGAGGCATCCAGCTCCTGGATCTTTTGCCGTTGCTGATAATCGGCCGACCGCTTGCGATCGATGGCCGTATTGCGGCAAATATTGAGCATCCAGGTAAACAAAGAACCCCTCCCGGAATCGTAAGAGGGGCCGTTTTTCCAGATCTTAACGAAGGCATCCTGCAGGACATCCTGGGCCACAGCCTCGGAAACCACGATTTTTAGGACGATGCCGTAGAGCGCTGCTCCGTATTGGTCGTACAGCTCTTCAATGACCTTTTGGTCTTTTGCCCTCAAACGCTCCTCAATGGTCGAGTCCTGCATGCTGATATTAGGTGATGTGGTTCAAGCGATCCCGGAACAATAAGTTGGTCGTTAGCCTTGAAAGCTTTGAAAGGATTTCCGGTTAAAAAACCCTTTGCTTTGAGCTTTTCGATCGGGTTAAGAAAATTACCAAAACCGGCTAACTTCCTAATTTACAGAAGCAACAACAATACCTGACAAAGGTTCAGCGAAAAAAATCGGGCGGCCGAAATCCAAAAGACGCCTCCCAACGTAAGTGTTGGTGTTTTTAATTATTCACCAAAAAGTAACTGTATTATGAAAAAGGTATTAATGAGCGCGAGCTTGCTGATTGCTATGCTGGCGTTGAGTTTCCAGGCCAACGCACAGGGTGGTGGCTACGGCGCCAAGACTAAGGACGTGGTTGATATCGCGGCGGGTTCCCAAGCGCACACCACGCTGGTCACGGCCGTCAAAGCCGCCGAACTGGTAAGCACCCTGAAAGGTGACGGCCCCTTCACCATCTTCGCCCCCACCAATGAGGCTTTTGAAGCCCTGCCCGAAGGGACGCTGACCACCCTGCTGAAGCCCGAAAACAAGGATATGCTGACCAATATCCTGACCTACCACGTGGTTTCCGGCAACCTTGATTCGAAAGCCGTCGTCAACGCCATTCAGGGCGCCGAGGGTGGAGTGGCCGAGCTTGCCGCCCTGAACGGAGGAACCATCAAGGCCATGGTGGAAGGTGAAAACGTGTACCTGATGGACGAAAAGGGAAACAAGGCAAAAGTAACCGCCGTCGATCTCAAAGGCTCCAACGGCGTTATCCACGTGATTGACAGCGTGATTATGCCCGAGTAAGTAAAGTAAGTCAATAATACGCTACCCGGACAGCCCACCGCTACTACGGCGGATGGGCTGTTTTTTTGTCCTTCCTTGGTTGGCGAATTGGAAATAGGACGGCATTTGCTATTTTTGGAGGCTCATGACACCCTCTTTTCGATACCTGATGATCCCCGTTAATGGATGATGGCCGCTGTTATAGTCTGCCAGGTCAGGATTCACAAATTTTGGATGGGCAGGCTATCGGCCATTTTATTTTGGGGGTCATCTTGCAAAATTTAGGATGTAAGTAGTATGGATAATCAAAACTTCCGCGAGTGGGCCCACCGGTTGGCCGATTGGATGGCCGATTATTTTGAAGCAATCGAAGATTATCCGGTCAAACCCGACCTCAAGCCCGGGGTAATCAAAGATCAGTTGCCTGCGGAACCGCCTTTGGGGCCCGAAAAGTTTGAAAAGATCTTCGAAGACTTCGAGCGGCAAATCCTGCCGGGAATGACCCACTGGCAACATCCCCAGTTTTTTGCCTACTTCCCCGCCTCCCGTTCGGCGCCCTCCGTTTTGGCGGAAATGATGACGGCTGCGATTGGCGCGCAGTGCATGATCTGGTACACCTCGCCCGCTGCCGAAGAGCTGGAGGAACGCATGATGGAATGGTTGCGGGAAATGCTCGGCTTGCCGGAATTTTTTCGGGGCGTGATTCAGGATACGGCTTCCACCGCCACTTTAGTAGCCTTGCTGATGGCGCGGGAGCGCCGCAGCGGCGGCCGCATCAAACGCCGGGGCTGGTACGACCAGCCCGTGCAACGGGTCTATGCATCCAAACACATTCATTCTTCGGTGCAAAAAGCCATGCGCATTGCCGGCTTCGGGGAAGACCACCTGGTGCTCATCGACACCGACGATAATTACGCGATACTGCCCGAAGCGCTGGAACGAGCCGTCCGGCGTGATCGCGAGCGCGGATACGAGCCCACCGCCGTCGTCGCCGCCATGGGCACCACCAGCTCTACGGCCCTCGATCCTATCCGCCCGCTGGGGGAGGTGTGTCAACGCTACGATCTTTTCTTCCACGTGGATGCAGCCTACGGCGGCGCCGCTTTACTGCTTCCGGAAATGCGATGGATGGCGGAAGGTATGGAATTGGCCGATAGCTTGGTGTTCAATCCGCACAAGTGGATGTTCGTCAATTTCGACTGCTCGGCCTTTTTCGTCCGGGATCCCGAATTGTTAACCGACACCTTTAGTATATACCCCGAATACCTCAAAACGCCCGAAGACCGCCAGGTCAACAATTACCGGGATTGGGGCATCCAGCTCGGAAGGCGGTTTCGCGCCCTCAAATTGTGGTTTGTTATTCGCAATTATGGCGTGGAAGGACTAAGGGAGCGAATACGCCTGCACTTAAGACTCGGCCAGTGGCTGGCCGAAGCTATTAAAGCATCCAACGATTTCGAATTGTTGGCGCCGACGCCGCTTAATCTGGTCTGTTTCCGTTACCATCCGCCGGGAAGCTGGACGGAAGCACAACTCAACCGGCTCAACGAAAGATTACTCCACCAACTCAACGCCAGCGGTAAAATCCTGCTGACCCACACCAAGTTGAACGGGCGGTACACGCTGCGTTTCGTGGCGGGGCAGACCGAGACCTGTTTTCAGCACGTAGAAAAGGGATGGCGTTTTATCCGGCAAGTTGCCGAAGCTATGGAGGCCCGGCCTTCGGATGCGCCGGATCAGCTCGAGTGATCGTTCGCCGCTAGGATTTACGCAATACCAAGGAAGTGATTTCCGGGAGAATGCCCACCCGGCCGGGATACCCAATAAAGCCCAGCCCCCGGTTGACGTACAAATACTGCTTGCCCCTCCGGTAAAGGCCGGCCCACTCCTCGTACATGTACTGTATCGGGCTCCAGCGCACCCAGCCGGGAATTTCCACGCCGAATTGCATGCCGTGGGTATGCCCCGAAAAAGTGAGGTCAATATCCCGGAATTTGGATATTACTTCGTGTTGCCAGTGGGAAGGATCGTGGGAGAGGAGTATCTTGAGGAAGTTGCCTTCGGCGCCCCGGTAGGCCTTATCCAGATCGCCGTATTGCGGAAAACGAGGGTGGGTGGAAAAATTTTCCACTCCAATGACGCCTACCGAATGCCCCTCAATTTCCAGGATGCGGTTTTCGTTGCGTAGCAATTGCCAGCCCAGCCGCTTTTGGATGGATTCCAATTGGCGCAGGTTGGCCGCCTTGGCTTCCGGGTTTGGCCAATGGTGATAGTCGCCGTAGTCGTGGTTGCCCAAAACGGAAAATACGCCGTGGCGGGCGCGCACTTTGTCAAAAATTCCGACAAAAGGCTCCATTTCCTTGGCCACGCTATTGACCATATCACCCGTAAACAAAACCAGGTCGGCATTTTCGCGGTTAATCAGGTCAATGGCGTTTTTCACCGGTTCCCGGAAGGTAAAACTCCCGGAATGAATGTCGGAAATCTGAACAATGCGCAGGCCGTCCAGCGCCTCGGGCAAATCTTCAATCTCCACTTCCTTGCGGAAAACCTTGTAACGGTAAGGGTTGCGAATGATGCCGTAAGTCAGGGAAATAAAGGGTAAGCTGCCCAACAAAAGACCGACCTGGGTGAGAAAACGCGATCGATCTATCCGGGTGAGGGTGTTGCCTTCCGGGTTCAGCCCGTTAAAGGCCATGGTGGCCAGCCGGCGAACATCGTCGATCAGGAGCAGCGGCAGCAGGAGCAGTTTAGACAGATAGGCAATGAATAGCAAAGTGCGCAGGTAAACAGCCAAATTTTTGTAAGTGGCCGAAAAATCCGACAAATTGGTCAGCAAAAAATAACCAATGGCGAGTACGGGGACGGTCCAGAAAATTCCGTAAACGAGGTTCCGAAGGGGCGGATTCCAGCTTTGAATGAGGGTGCGTACGGCCTGAAAGGCGTAAATGTCGATGGCGATGATGATGACGAGCAGCAAAAGAAGACGAACCATAGCAC
>CAYWHT010000380.1:0-4879 GCA_964458135.1 uncultured Saprospiraceae bacterium
ACATCTATCGCTATGACGCTGCGACTGGCAGCTTCATCGACACCGAGCCGCTGCCGTTCGACATTACGGCTGACGGCAAGGGCTACGACATGGCGTTCATGGACGGCACGTTGTACGTCATGCAAGGCCACGGCGAGAACAAGCTCTGGTCGGCGCCGGTGCCCGAGCCCGAAAAACGCAACACCTCCGGTTCTGACGAGGGCGTCTTCGACATCGAACTCGACGGCATCATCGAAGGAGAAGGCATACTCGAAATGATGCCCGATGGCTACGGTTTCCTTCGTTCCTCCGACTACGACTACCTAACCTCTCCCGACGACATCTACGTTTCTCCTTCCCAAATCAAGCTGTTCGGGCTGAGAACCGGAGATACCGTCAGCGGCGCTATTCGCCCGCCCAAAGAGGGAGAAAAGTACTTCGCCCTGCTGCGCGTCAGTAAAATCAACGGGCTCGACCCCCGCGACATTCGCGAACGCGTGCCCTTCGACTACCTGACGCCCCTCTTCCCCTCCGAGAAGTTCAGCCTCGTTACTTCCCCTACCGGAAGAGATACCGGCAACCGCATGATTGACCTGTTTACGCCCCTAGGCAAAGGGCAGCGCGGGCTGATCGTCGCCCAACCCAAAACCGGTAAAACGTTCTTGCTGAAAGATATCGCCAACGCCGTCGCCAAGAACCATCCGGAATGTTACATGATCGTACTGCTGATCGATGAACGCCCCGAGGAGGTTACCGATATGAAGCGCAGCGTAAACGCCGAAGTCGTGTCCTCCACCTTCGATGAACCCGCCGAAAACCACGTGCGCGTAGCCGGCATCGTCCTGGAAAAAGCTAAGCGCCTCGTGGAAAGCGGCCACGACGTCGTCATCATGCTCGACTCCATTACCCGGCTGGCGCGCGCCTACAACACCGTAGCACCCGCCAGCGGTAAGGTGCTCTCCGGTGGTGTGGAAGCCAACGCCCTGCACAAACCGAAAAAATTCTTCGGCGCCGCGCGTAATATCGAGCACGGCGGCTCCCTGACCGTACTCGCTACCGCCCTCATCGACACCGGCTCCAAAATGGACGGCGTCATCTTCGAAGAATTCAAAGGTACGGGCAACATGGAACTGCAACTGGATCGCTCGCTGGCCAACAAGCGTCTCTTCCCGGCCATCGACCTCACGCGCTCCAGCACCCGCCGCGAAGACTTGCTCCTGGATAAAGACACCCTCCAGCGCATGTTCATCCTTCGCAACCACCTGGCCGATATGAAACCCGACGAAGCTATGGAATTCCTGCGTAAGCACATGCTGCAGACTTCCAGTAATGAGGAGTTCCTTACCTCAATGAACGGGTAGGGGATAGTGGGTAGTTGGTGCTGATTCGTAGCAAAAGCTGATCTTTTGGAAAGAAAAATCTGTCCTGATAGAGCAAGCATCCAATACGAAGCCCTTGCCAACTACCCATTACCAACCACCATTACCCCCTTTAAAATCCCGGATAAAGGCCTCAATCTCCTCGTCCATCTTAGTGGAATCCTTCTCGTAAGTAGGTTTGAGGCTGGCGTGTCCCGGCAGGTCTTCCACCCGGATCGTGGAGGTGGGAAAGGCAAAGCGCACCCCTAAGCGCTCGGCCAGCGCCAAGATCGCCAGCATGATCTCGTGCCGGGCTTTCAGCTCCTCCGACCAGGCGCCTACGTCCAGAAAAACGTAAAACATAATCTGCAGGGCGTGTTCCCCAAAATCGTTGAGCTGCACTTCGTAAAAATCTTTGCGGGTATGAGGATGGTGGGCGACGATGGCGCGCAGCCCTTTGGTGAATTTATCGATGAGCGCTGGCGGCGTATCGTAAGTGATGGCCAACTTCGTATAAAAGCGGCGGTAATAGCGCAGGCCGAAATTGTCGATCGTCATGTTGGCCAACTGCCCATTGGGCACGTATACCAGTGAGTTGGCAAAAGTACGCACCCGCGTAGACCGGAATCCCACCTCCTCCACCGTGCCGTGCACATCCCCGAAGTTGATCCAATCACCGATCTGGAAGGGTTTGTCCAGAAATACCGTAAGCGATCCGAAAAGGTTTTTCACCGTATCCTGCGCGGCCAGAGCTAGAGCCAATCCCCCAATCGAAATGCCCGCGATCAAAGCCGTCACGTTGATATCCAGTACGTGCAAGATGTGCACCAGGGCCGCCACAATGATGACGGCCTGCAAAGTGCGTTCCAGCAAGGGCACCAGTTGCTCGTCCATCTTGCTTTCCGTCTTACGGGCAAATTGATTGGAGTAATTGATTATGATTTTGATGAGTTGCCAGCCAATGAGTGCAAAGAGCAGGGTCGATGCGATTTGGATAACCACCACCGCAAATTGCGACGCCTCTACCGGCAGTTGTAGCGAAGGCAAATACAGATGAATAAGCTTCAACACGATCCAGACACTGATAAAGCGCGCAATACGATGGATGTTGGTGCTCGGCACCAGGCTCGGAAAGTGTTTGGAACGGGTCAGCCGGCGAACGACCGGATTTAGGATCCGGCTCAGAATAGCGTGCAACAAAGCCGCCAGCGCCAATAAAATCGATAAGCCTACCCACTGCCAAACCTTTAAACCCACAAATTTCGATTGCCCCACCTTGGGCAACAAATCGAGCAGTAAATCCGCACCCCAGGGATAAAGGCGCTCGTGCAGCTCCGGAATTCTGGACACCGTCTCCGGCGAATAGTACCAACGGCCGTCGATGCGCTCCAGATAAACCTGTGGCAATTTATTGGGAAACAGCGTGTAATAGTTTTCTCCCGAAAGGCTATCGCGGTAGTCCGCCTCCCGGGGGATGGTGTTCATGCGAACGAACAAACCACGCCCGTCGAGCACCTGCTTGAGCCGGATGGCTAAACGGCTGGCTCGCGCACTGTCGGACAGGCCGTAAATCGTCTCTGCGGCCAATTCCGGACGATAAGAACCCTCCTGCAGGTAGTACAGGTGAACCCGCACCGCATTGTAGGGCGATTCCAAAGTCACCGGCACCTCCTCCGATCCTTGTCCCCATACCGATAATGCGCTGAGTAAGCACCAGAGCATGATGGGCAGCCTGCTTCGTTTCATGGATTAGCTATTTGTGGATTTGATTGCAAAAATAATCCAAAAGGAAAGAAAAAGAGCATCCGGCCTTATAATGGAAAGATCAGCGACCCCTCTTCCTTCCGGATTGTTAGCAATTATTTTTACAAAATGCCGATTAATTGCCCTTTGGCAATCTATTATTCGCTATTTTTTCATGCTGAAAATATAGTCCCGATAACCGCCGCCTTCCCCTTCTTGTCCTCGTAGATTGCGGGATAGCGCGTTGCCGGTTCCACCTCAAAAGCACAACATGAGCAGGATTTTCACTTTGGTCGGCTGGATGCTCTTCCTGATTATTTTTGATATTCTTCCAACTTTTGCCCGCACTGCCGATCACGTTCCCGGTCAAATCTTACTCCAACTGCGGAGCGACGCTAAAGCTTGGTCGTTAAGAGATGGGCTCCTATTGCCCGACGGGCACGCCGTCCCCTTGAAAATCGGAAAGAACCTGGCGCCCAGCATGAACATCTGGTCCGTCCGCTTTGACTACCAACAATTTGACGAACGGATCGTACTGCGGGCACTCCAACGCCATCCCTCCGTAAGCATTGCCCAATTCAATCACGTCATTAAGGCCCGGGAGACCGTTCCCAACGACCCCCGCTACGACCAACAATTGCACCTTGCCAATCCCGAAGGCGCCGACCTGAATATCGAAAAAGCCTGGGATCTTACCACCGGAGGGGTAACCGTCGGGGGAGACACTATCGTCATCGCCGTTCTTGACGATGGGCACGACCTCGGACACGAAGATTTTAACGGCAACCTCTGGCTTAACCGGGGCGAAATTCCCGACAACGGGCAGGACGATGACAACAACGGCTACATTGACGATTACCGGGGCTGGAACGTTATTGACGAAACGGATGACATTGACGAAGGAACCAACGATCACGGCACCCCCATCTCCGGCATCATCGGCGCCCGCGGGGATAACAACCTGGGAGTCGCCGGAATTAACTGGAACGTCAAGATCATGGTGCTCTACGTGGGAGACTCCCGTATATTTGAGGCCAACGTCATCGAAGCTTACGCTTACACCCTGGAGCAGCGCCGGCGCTACAACGCCACCAACGGAGCGGAAGGCGCCTTTGTCGTATCCTCCAATTTTTCCTTTGGCATCCCTTTTACCTTTCCGGATGAAACCCCGCTTTGGTGCGCCATTTACGACGAGCTGGGCGCGGCGGGCATCCTGAACGTATCCGCGGGTCCGAATGAGAATGTCAATGCGGATGAGGAAGGAGACATTCCCACCAATTGCGGTAGCGACTATTTGCTCGCGGTAACCGCCCTGAACGCCAAAGGAGAAAAAGTGCCGAATGCCGGTTTCGGCCCCGAAAACGTCGACCTGGGGGCCTTCGGGGAAAGTGTTTTTACTACCGATTTTGACAATGCCTACAACAACTTCCCCGGAACTTCGGGCGCCGCCCCGCAGGTAGCTGGCACGATAGGCCTATTGTACGCCGCGCCCTGTTCCAATCTGATCGCTTTATCGCAAAGCGATCCGGCGGCGGCCGCCTTGCTGGCGCGGCGGTTTATCCTGGAGGGGGCCGCCCCCACCGGCAGTCTGCAGGATATTACGGTTACCGGCGGGCGGCTCAACGTATTTAATAGCTTGCAGATCTTACTGGATGAGTGTGGTTCCTGCCCCCCGGCCACCAGCCTTCGGGCCACCAGCATTACGGATGCCGAAGCCACGCTCAACTGGATTGTCAACGACAGCATCCGACGCGTCGATCTACGGTGGCGGATGGTGGGCGCGGATGGCTGGAATGAAA
>CAYWHT010000381.1:0-4863 GCA_964458135.1 uncultured Saprospiraceae bacterium
TAATCAAAAAAGTGCAATTTGTAGACCAACTACTAAACCCGCAATGGGTTCATAGTAAAATACCATGCACAAAACCATTTCTTTAATTTAGGGAAAATCCTAAGAAATGGGGATTTTGAATGTTGATTCCTCCGGTTAATCCGGGCAATGGTCCAATTTTTTTGCTTCGCAGGGTGATCTTATCCTATTTTAGGACACTTAAGGGTAAAGTACATTATTATCGTGCCCCACAAATCATTCAATATGCTGCACGACTGGCAACAACAACTCATGCGAAATAGGGAACACACTTTCCGAGCGCTCTACGAAGAAGTTTTTCCGGCCGCCCTGCGTTGGGTCAAGCTTCAGGGCGGGCAGGCGGAAGAAGGGGAAGACGTATTCCAGGACGCACTCATCGTTCTTTTCGAAAAGGCCCGCGATGGAAAACTCTCCGAGGTGGAACATCCCCGGGGGTATCTTCTGGGTACGGTGCGCCGGCTATGGTGGCAGCGTTGCCGGAAGAGCGCGCGTTACCAGCCCCTCGTCACATTGGAAGACGATCCGCCGGCTCAAGGTGAGGACGACCATACACGCATACCCGACCTCTGGCGCTATCTCGAACGCGCCGGCCAGAAGTGCTTGAAAATTCTCCAGGCCTTTTATTACTTCCGCTGGCCGATGCCCGAGATCGCGGAACAGTTTGGTTACCGCAGCACCCGATCGGCCACCGTTCAGAAATACAAGTGTCTCGAAAAAGTTCGCGAATCCGTAAAACAACAAGATCATGCGGAAAGCCCTGCGTAATATCCGGCTGATTGAAGCCTTTTTACTGGGCCGGTTACCCACCCGGCAAAAGCAAGTTTTGCGATCTCGCCTGCGCACCGATCCGGCCTTCCAACAAGCTGTCGCCGATCAAGAGAAAGCTTATCGCTTCCTGCGGTGGGCCGGTCGCCGCCGGCTAAAAAGAGAACTGAAGCAGATCCACCGGGAGTTGGAAGCCGGTAGTTAACCCGGATTAATGCCTCCTGAGCATGGCTAGACCTTTTGCTCCATTTTTCAACCACCAAAACCCGTTCTCATGATCACGACCCCCTACGCCCAAACCATTCCCATGGTCATCGATTCCGGTGACCGGTCCGAACGGGCCTACGATATCTACAGCCTCCTGCTCAAGGAGCGCATCGTTTTTCTCGGCACGGGCATTAACGATCAGGTGGCCAATCTGATTGTGGCCCAACTGCTCTATCTCGATAGCCAGAACCAGCAACTTCCCATCAACCTGTACATCAACAGTCCTGGCGGGAGTATTTACGCCGGCATGGCCATTTATGACACCATGCAGATGGTGCGGGCGCCGGTTTGCACCTTCGCCCTGGGCGTCACCGCCAGCATGGGTACGGCGCTCTTGTGTTCCGGAGCGGCGGGCAAGCGCTACGCCTTGCCCCACGCCACGGTGCACCTTCACCCGGCCGGTGGGGGCGCGCAGGGGTATACCGAAGATGTCCGCATCGCCTACCGGGAACAGGAGCGCCTGCAACGGCAGTTGTTTCACCTCATCGGCGCTCATACCGGCCACAGTTGGCAAGAAATCGAACGGGATTTTCTGCGCGACCGCTTCCTCAACGCCCCAGAAGCCAAGGAGTACGGCCTGGTCGATGAGGTCCTGGGCGATGCCGCCGATGTGGTCTTTCTGCCGCCGGAACGGTCGATTCAGGCTTTGTTGAGTGGGAATGATAGTCGTTGGTAAGAGCGCTGTATGGAAGGGGTGGCGCCATTTCTCGCAACATGTCGTGTTCTCAACTATCCACTACCAACTCTTCCCCCCTCACCGTCCATCCGTCAACTCATAAAGCTGGTTATCCGCTCCGCGGTAAACGGCGACCTGGCGTCCCGCCGGCAGGATTTCCCGGCCTACGGGATTGCCTTTGGCTTTGGGGGCGCGCGCCGCGAGGCTAAGGTTAGTGGCCCGCCATTGTTCATCCCAGTAGTGCAGGTAGATCTGTTTGTCTTTGGCCTTGTACAGGATGCGCGGGAATTGTTCGGCGGCTAGGCGGTAGGCAGAGGGCGCGCCCGCGATTTCCGGGCCCTGCGCCAGGGCGGTTAAATTACTGTAGACCCAGTCGCCGATCCAGTGCAGTTCGATGAGTTGGTTTTTACGGGCGCGGTAGTAGAGCCGCGGTCCCGGCTGCCCAGCGATCCAGATGGCGGAGGGAGCACTTTTAGACTGCGGCGCATTGCTGCGTTCGGCCAGGTGGATATCGCTCCAACTGCTGCCGTGGCGGTGCAAGCCCGCTATTTCACCTTCCGTTGTACGGAAGAACACGAATTCCTGTTCTTCGGATTCATCACCGACCACACTGACGGCATCCCGGGCCAGGGGGGCATCAGTGGCCGCCGAGAGGTTAGCGTGACGCCACTGCTCGTCCCACCACAACAGTATGATGGCGCCTTCGGCGGAAATATAGTACAGGCGGTGTCCCTTGCCGTCGGGACTAATGGCCACCGCCGGATCATCGCCGGCGGGAGGGGCTTCGGCTTCCAGGGTGGGGGATACGGCTCGCCAATCGCCGTCCAGGAAATACTGTTGGAGGTGGTTGTCGCCATCGCGGAAAGTGATGAAGCGGCGGTCGCCATCCAGTTGATAGGATAGGGGAGTGCCCTTGGCGCGGTCCTTGCGCCCGGGTAGATCCACGCGGCGGTGGGCCCATTCTCCGTCGCGGGAGAGTTCTTCCAGATTGCCGTTATTGCTGCGGTACAATACGAACAGCTTATCCCAGGAAGCAGATAAGGCAGGGTCGCTTTTTATTTCCGGGGCTTCGGCATCGATGCCGGCTTCGCGCCGCCGCCAGGAGAGGGGTTGCAGGGTTTGCAGGGTAGGGGAGAGCCGGGCGATGGCCGTCATTTTGAGGCCGTGGTTGTGGCTGATGGCGTGGTGATCGCAACCGCCGTTGGTATGCACGCCCACCAACAGGCCGGTTTGGGCCTGAAGGATGCCCGATCCCGAGCTGCCGCCGAGGGTGTCGATGCTATCGTAGCCGATGCGGTGGCCGTAAGAATGGAATTGCAGGCCGGCCTCGATGCGTTTGGGCAAGCCTTCGGGATGCTGAATGATGCACAACATGTCGCCGTCGCGCGAATCCTGCTTTCCGATTTGGGCGAAGCCGAAGCGCAGGCCGGGCTGGCCGTCGAGGCGCAGTATGGCGTAGTCTAGCCCCCCCTTGCGGTATTCAATGAGCTCGGTAACTGGGTAGCTGATCTCCTGACGCAATCGTCCCAGGGGATCGACCTGGTAGCCAAAATTGACCTGCATGTTGACGGCGGCTTCTTCGGGGGGAATGGGGCGATCCGTGCCGTCTACCCGAGGTATCCGCCAGCCGTTGGGGAAGGCGTCTAGCACGTGCCCCGCCGTCAGGAAAAGCTCCCGGGAAATGAGGGTGCCGGTGGCCCAGCGCAATCCGGCAACATCGCCGGGGTCCTCGTAAATGCCCTCGATACTGGGGCGCCATTGCAACTGCCCCACCATGGGCTCGTGCACCTTGACGAAGGCGCGACTTACCCCGAGGCTGCCGTCGTACTGCTCCACCGGCATGGATTCGTCAATGCCGCCACAGATGGAGCGGATGTCGATATTCAGGGCGCGCGCCCGGACGTTAGAAATCTCCGGGGATTTGCTGACGAAGCCGGGGGGGAAATTCCAGTTGTGGTGTTCGTAATAGTGTTCCGGTCTTTTGTCGAAAAACTTGCTGGTTTTTTCTTTCATGCTGGGCATCGATTAGCTTCCCCAAATGTAAGCTTCTCTGCCCAAATTTGCTGCGTCCCGTCAATCCGTCGGGGACTCTTCCTTGGGTTGGTCCGATTGCTCGACTCTGGCCAGTTGGTTGTAAATCAATAACATGAGCAAGCCGAAAGTAACCCCTCCGACGACCAGAACAATGTCAAATATACCTTCGGCTACAAAAGACAAACGGATGAGGATAGTGGAAATGACAAAACCGGTATTGCGAATCAGCTGGCTGTACTGTATGGTGTACCGCAAGGAGAAAATGAGGATAAATACGTCCACCATGATCAAAACGGTAAAGAATTCATCGTAAAAAACCTTGTTGACGTCCGTCAGCTCCGCAAGAACACCCCTATTATACTCGTAGATTTCGATGATCCATTTGGTCAGGCTGTATACGATGAGCACCGCCAGGGTCGGCACCATAAGGGCCGCCAGTCCCTTTTTCACGGTAATAAAATTTTTAACCTCGGGGGAAACCGGCATCTTAATGCGCTTTTCCATCTGCCGGTAAAACAGATAAATCAGGAAAAACAGCAGAATGAACCCCACCATGTCCACCGCCAGCACCAGGTTGTAGTCGCTGAGGAACCATTTCTTGGTGTTGTCGAGCTTGGAAATATCCTTGAAGATGCTACGCACCAGAATCAGGGAGATGATTTCGTATTCCTTGGCGATGGAAACCGAAAAAGAATTCGGTAGATGATAAATCAGCAGGAATACCTCGTAAACCAGGATAAAAGAAAAAGGCGTGTAAATGGCGGAGATCGGACTACCCAAAATATCCGCCCGGGCGCTTTCCAGGTAACCCAAGTCTTTGAGAATGATCAAAATGAGATGGATGGCGAAACCAGATAGGCCGAGGATGATAATCAGTTCCTCAAACCGGTTTTTGATCCGTTCATTTAATAGCCGGTCGTACCATGATTCGATGAATTTGCGGGTGTGCGCCATATTGTTGAGTTATATGGGTTTAGATAAAGAAGTGCAATTTATCGTCTGCCAACCCAAAATTTGTGATGCTGACTTGGCAGATTTTAACCAAATTGGCCGGCTCGCCGGTCGAAGCGTTCTTCCCGTTTATCATGCTCAGTCGGCTCAAC
>CAYWHT010000382.1:0-450 GCA_964458135.1 uncultured Saprospiraceae bacterium
CGAAACCGTTTCGAAAAAGGCATCTCCGGGGTGGGGGAGCACGCCGCTGAACAAATAGGGTAGCCCACCGAAAGTGACCATAGCCAGCCAGCCGAGCGCGACGACCAGATAGCCTTCCCGCTTCTTGATGTTCATGGCGGTGCGGCCCGCAAACCACCAAAGGGGCAACCCGCAGGCCACCGTGACCAAACCGGCGTACAACAGAGGCCAGGCGTCGCCGCTACGGTAGTACAGCGAAAACGGCAGGCCCGTCAGCATGAGGAATCCGATTATCAGGAGCAACACGCCAATTACGCGCAGTACCGGTCGGAAATTAATCATAAATCAGGCCTTGCCGGCTTTCGTTAACGGAACATTTTTTCCAGTTTGCCGATGGCTTCGGGCAGGGCGAAGATAATCACTTTGTCTTCCAGTTGCAGTTGAAAATCGCCGTCGGGGATGAGGCTGTCG
>CAYWHT010000382.1:460-4859 GCA_964458135.1 uncultured Saprospiraceae bacterium
GGCTGTCGCTGCCCCGAATCACGCCCCCGATGAGGGCTTTCTGTGGAAAATGTAAGCCGCGGATGGGCTTTTTGGTCAACTGGTTTTTTTTGTGCACCACAAACTCGATAATTTCAGCATCGACGCCGTGTACGCTGGTGATCGCCTCGATCTGTCCCTTTCGGACGTAGCGGAAGATATTGTTGGCGGCAATCAGCTTCTTATTGATGAGGGTATCTACCCCAATGTTTTGCGACAAGTGGATATATTCCTTGTTTTCCACCTGGGCAATAGTCTTGTAAACGCCGTGGTTTTTGGCCGTCAGGCTAGCGATGATGTTGGTCTCGGAATTGGGGGTCAGGGCGATGAAGGCGTCCATGTTGTTGAGCCCTTCCTCTTCCATGAGGTCGATATTGCTGCTGTCTCCATTAATGATTAAGCTGTGGTGCAGCCTTTCGGAGAGCATCTTACAGCGATCCTTGTCGGGCTCGATCATGGTGACGTTGTACTCGGATTCCAGGCGTTTGGCCGTAGCGTATCCCAAACCCGAACCGCCGAGGATCATGACGTTGCGCACCTTGACCTTTTTCTTTCCGGCCAGATTGACCAGGCGGTCGATATTGTTCTTCTGGGTGATGAAATAGATATGATCACCGCGGCGAAGTACGGTTTCTCCGTGCGGGATGAGGGTGCGGTGCCCCCGCAGTATCGCCATGGCTTTGAGGGTGAAATCGGGAGCTACTTCCTGGAGCTCGCTGATCTGGGTATTGACGAGCGGGGAAAAATCATCAAGGGTAATGCCGACCAGGCTGATCTTTCCCTTTTCGAATTCGAAAATGTCGGTAAAGGAGCATTGATTGACGAGGCGGTAAATCTCTTCGGCGGCCAATTCCTGTGGCGAGATGATGGAATCGACGCCGAGGTCCCTGAAGACGTTTCGTTGGGTCTCGGAAAGATATTGCTGGGAGTTGACCCGTGCGATAGTCTGTTTGGCGCCCATCTTTTTGGCGAGGATGCCAGTCAGCAGGTTGGTTTTTTCCGAGGTGGTCACGGCCAGCACCAATTTGGCTTTACCCGCTTCCGCCTGTTCGAGAATGTCCATGGAAGAGGAGTCGCCCCGCAGGGTCATCACGTCCAGATGGGTGGCCGCGTAATCCAAAACATCCTGATTGGTGTCGATCAGGACGATATTCTGATTTTCGTAGGTCAGCAGTTCCGCCAGGTGAAATCCCACGTCTCCTGCTCCTGCGATAACGATTTTCATGGCTTTGCCGAATAAATGACTGAAAATTGGGCGCCCGCAAACAGGCTGCCCTTGTCTGCGGGATTGCACCGCCATTAAACCATTTTAGTGGTCTAAATGGTTCCCATTATAGTCTGCCAAAATTAGGTAGAATTTTTAAGGAAGGTCGAAAAACACACAAAACATACGCTCATGAAAATTCTGATGGTTTGTTTAGGTAATATTTGTCGATCCCCCCTGGCGGAAGGCATTCTGCGACGCCAGATCGAGGAGCGGGGATTGGATTGGGAGGTCGATTCAGCGGGCACGGGCTCCTGGCATATCGGGGAGCCGCCCGACCGGCGCTCGGTGAAAGTGGCTCAGGAGCGCGGGCTCGATATTACCGCTCAGCGGGCCCGGCAAATCAATCCGCTGGATATCGGCCAATACGACCTTATCCTGACGATGGACCGCTCCAATTACCGGGATGTGTTGCGATTGGCGGCAAAAGACCAGCAGGGGAAGGTGCGCATGATCATGGAGTACCTGCATCCCGAAGAAGCGGTGGAGGTGCCCGATCCCTACTTTGGCGATCAGGGCTTTGACAAAGTATTCGATATGCTGGAGGCGGCTTGCGAGGGCGTCATCCAATACCACTACGAGGAAACGCCCCGGTAGCGCTACGCTTCAAAAGCCTCCTTGACGATACGCTCTTGCTGCTGGTCGTGCACGGCTTTGTAGCCCGTTGCGGGCGATGCGCTCGACTTACGGGAGATGAGGCGCAGTTGCTGATCCACATCAATTTCCTTGTTGATGAAAATGGAGTGCATGTACTGCCAGGCGCCCATGTTGGAAGGCTCTTCCTGCACCCAAACACATTCGGCCTGCGGGTAGCGCATAAAGATCTCGTTCAGTTGCTTGGCCGGAAGCGGGTATAGTTGCTCGACCCGGACGATGGCCACGTCCTTGCGCTCGATTTCCCGGCGGTAGGCCAGGAGGTCGTAGTAAATTTTACCAGTGCACAGTAGTATCCGCTTGATCTTTTTACCATCCGTCTCCGCCATTTGTGGGTCATCCAGCACTTCGCGGAAACGCTGTCCGGTGGTGAATTCCGGTTTTTCCGAAACGCATTCCGGATGACGCAGCAATGATTTGGGCGACATCACGATGAGGGGTTTGCGGAACGGGCGCGCCAGCTGCCGCCGCAGCAAGTGGAAGAAGTTGGCCGGGGTGGTGACGTTGGCCACCGTCATGTTGAATTCGGCGCAGGCCTGCAGGAAGCGTTCGAGGCGGGCGCTGGAGTGTTCCGGTCCCTGCCCTTCGTACCCGTGGGGCAGCAACATGACCAGGCCGCTCATCCGGCGCCATTTGCTTTCGGCCGCCGATATGTACTGATCCACAATCGTCTGGGCGCCGTTATAGAAATCGCCGAACTGGGCCTCCCAAACCACCAGGGTATCGGGTGTACTCAGCGAATAGCCGTACTCAAAGCCCAATACGCCAAATTCAGAAAGCAGGGAGTTGTAGATGCGGTACTTGCCCTGGCCTTCCGTTATATTATCCAGGCGGTTGAATTCCTGGAAAGTATTGGCGTCGTAGATTACGGAATGGCGGTGGGAGAAAGTACCCCGTTTGGTGTCCTGGCCGCTCATCCGGATGTCCTTGCCTTCGGAGAGGAGGCTGCCGTAGGCCATCAACTCGCCCAATGCCCAGTCCAGTTTGCCGTTATCGAGCAGCTTTTGTTTGCTCTTGAAGAGGCGTTTGATCTTGGGCAGGGGGGTAAAGCCTTCCGGAAAGCTCATCAGGTGCTCGATGAGTTGATCCACCTTTTCGGGCTCGATACCCGTTTGCGGAGATACTTCAAAGTCTTTGGGGTCGGTGGTTTTTTTCAGCGCGCGCCAGGCTTGTTCGGGCTCCTGGTATTCGTAGGAGAGGGGCGTTTCCCGCACTTCGTCCAGGCGTTCCTGCAGAAATCCCCAGAATTTTTCCTCCAGTTCTTCGGCCAGGTCTTTATCCACCTCTCCGCGTTCGATCAATCGCTGGGAGTAAATTTCACGCGGGTTGGGATGGTTGCTGACGATGTTGTACATCTCCGGCTGGGTGAACTTGGGATCGTCCCCTTCATTGTGCCCGTGGCGCCGGTAGCCGACCATATCGATAAATACATCACTATTGAATTCCTGGCGGAAGCGAACGGCCAGTTCTACGGCATAAAGCACCGCCTCGGGATCGTCGCCGTTGACGTGAAAAACGGGCGCATCCACCACCTGGGCCACCCCGGTGGAGTAGGTGGAAGAGCGGGCGTCGTCAAAATCGGTCGTAAATCCGATCTGGTTGTTGATGACCAGGTGAATGGTGCCGCCCGTGTAGTAACCGGGAAGTTGGCTCATCTGCACTGTTTCGTAGACGACGCCCTGCCCGGCCAATGCTGCATCACCATGGATGAGGATGGGCAGAATGCGATCGTATTCACTTCCGTACAGGATGTCGGCTTTGGCGCGGGAGAAGCCTTCCACGACGGGGTCCACGGATTCGAGGTGGGAGGGATTGGGAACGAGTTTGAGGTGTACGGTTTTCTCGCAAGTGGTTTCCACCTGGGAAGAGAAGCCGAGGTGGTATTTGACGTCGCCATCGCCGAAGCTCAAGTCGGGTACGGCGGCGCCTTCAAATTCGTTAAAAATTTGGGCGTAGGTTTTCCCCATGATATTGGCCAGCACATTGAGCCGGCCCCGGTGGGCCATTCCGATGACCACTTCCTCTACATCGTATTCGGCCCCCATGTTGATGGCGCCGTCGAGGGCGACGATGGCCGTTTCACCGCCTTCCAGCGAAAAGCGCTTTTGACCGATATATTTGGTGTGCAAGAACTTTTCGAAGACGACGGCGCCGTTGAGTTTCTCCAGGATGCGGCGCTTTTTGTCGATGGTCAGGCCGTAGTCATTACCGGGATCGTGCCGCTCTTCGATTTGGGTGCGGAGCCAGCGGCGCTTGGCGCGATCGCGGATGTGGTGGTATTCGAAGCCGATGTTGCCGCAGTAAATCTTCCGCATGTGATCGATGAGCTCCTGCAGCGTGGCGTTGGCCATGCCGATTTCCTGGCCGGCGGCAAAACGTTGGTTGAGGTCTTCATCGCTCAGCCCAAAATCATCGAGTTTGAGGTTGGGGCGCCGATCCCGCCGCTGGCGGATGGGGTTGGTC
>CAYWHT010000383.1:0-759 GCA_964458135.1 uncultured Saprospiraceae bacterium
AAAAAATAGCGGCGTCATATTTTCACAAATCCTGAGTTGTCAGACTATAATTTACGCAATCATTTTTTCGTTATGCTTAAAACCGGGAGCTTGTGCACGCCCGGTATTTTATCCCAAAAACGATTTCGTGTTGTTTTCGAGGATAACGCTTGTAAACCACTGTCTTCCGGTCTCCCCAAAACAACATCACCACACCACAAACCCATACCGCCATGAAATACTGGCTCTTCTCCCTTTTTTTTATTGTTGGGATCTCTTTGCAGGCGACCGCCCAGGATCGAAAAGAGGCTTTACAACGCGCCAAATCTTATTTTTTGCAGGAACACTACAAGCAGGCCCTTGCCCTCATCGAGCGCTCGGGGAAATCCTACCAACGGGAAAAAGAAGCCCTCTTCCTCAAAGCGGTATGTCTTTTCCAGCTCAATCATTTGGATGCGGCACTTGACATTTTGCGTCAACTCTCCGGGCAGGACCGCCAGCCCTATCCCGAGGTCAGTTTATACCTCGGCAAGGTATTCCACGCCCGGCATGAGTTTGCCAAAGCCGCCGATTATTACAAAGCTTATTTACGAAGCATTCCCCTGCAGCACCGCAGTCGTCCGATGGTGCGGGAGGATATTCGCCGCTGTGCGGAAGGCCTGCGGTTGCGCTTCCGGGAGGCCCGGGCTTTTGTTGAGAACCTGGGTGACGAGGTCAACACTCCCCAGGATGAATTTGGTCCGGTGGTGAGTCCCAACGATCCCAACCGGCTGTATTTTT
>CAYWHT010000383.1:769-4854 GCA_964458135.1 uncultured Saprospiraceae bacterium
CTTCCGCGCGCCCCGGCAATATTGGCGGGGCGCGCGATGCTTCCGGCCGGCCCAACCAATCCTATGGCCATTACCGCTGCGATATCTTCCGCGCAAAAAATATTAGGGGAAAATGGACCCAAACCAAAGCGCTGCACCACCTGCTCAATGGCCCGCGTCACGATGTACTCCTCGACTTTGACGCCGCCGGCAGCAGCATGATCTTTTTCCAGGGAGATCGTTACACGGAAGGGCGCTTACTGGTCGATACATTTCGCCGGGCCGACGAGCGCGGTCTGAGCAGCGATCCTTTTCCGGCTTCTTTTCGCCTTTCGGCGGGTGATGGCAGCCTGCAACTGGTCAATGACACGATGCTGCTCTTTTCCAGCCGGCGGTCCGGCGGTTTTGGCGGGCTGGACCTCTACCTGAGCGTGCGTCAGAACGGCCGCTGGCAGGCCCCGCGCAATCTCGGGCCTTCGGTTAATACCGCCTACGACGAAACGACCCCATTCCTCGCAAGGGATGGTAAAACCCTCTATTACAGCTCCAATAACAGCGCCTACAGCATCGGTGGATACGATATCTTTCGCTCGGTGTATTTTCCGGAAATGGACCAATGGACCCAGCCCGAAAACCTCGGCATACCGGTTAACTCTGCCGGCGACGACACCCATTTTCGCCTTACGGCCGATGGCTTCTCGGCCTTTTTTACCTCCAACCGCAAAGACGGCCTGGGGCGACGCGACCTGTACGTGGCTTACTTTCACGAGTTTCTCCGCGAGCAGCAGCAAGACCTGCCACTGGCGCTGCTCAGTAAGCCCACCCGGCGCACTAGCCCGCGCCGACGAAGCCAGATTCGGGAAACTGCAACGCCCGAACCCCCGGCAGCCGAACCCGCCAATCATTACAGCAGCCCCCGGCAGGTCGAGCCCGACCAGCCAACCCTGCAGGCTATCCCGTACCGTACCCCCTCTCAGATCTTCGAGGCCCCTAACCGGGCCTTGCTCGACGAACTGGCCGGCCGGTTGCGAGCCACTCCGGGTCTGCGCGTGGAATTGCGTATCCACGTCAAAAAAGAAGTTGCCTCGAGCAGCGCCCTCTTCAACGCCCTGCAAGGCGCCGAGATGGCGGCCGGTCATCTTTGGAAATCGGGAATAAAACGACACCGTATTGACCTGGCGGCCATCTATGCCCCCTCTTCCAACGCTTCGGCAACGCCTTATACGATGCAATTGTTAGTGCTGGACCCGGCAAAAGCGAGCGGGACGCAGAGTACCGCAAGGGCCGCTGACCGCGCCTGCCCGATGGATGGATTGCGGTATCAAATTCAAGTGCGTTCGCTAAGAGCCACCCACTTTACTTCTGCTTTCGATTGCCCCATGATCATCAAGGAGGCTGCCGGGAATTACTATCTTTACTTTCTGGGAAATTACGCTACTTACCGACAAGCCCTCGAAGGGAAGCAACAATTGATACGCAGCGGCCAATACGTTTCGGGCATCGTGCCCCAGATCCACGGCTGGCGGCTCAGTAGATCGGAAGCCCGGCAATGGGTGGAAAAATATCCGGATCTGGAAGCATTCATTGCGGAAGGTAAATAAGGAACTCATTGCGGGTTCAGAGCAGCCGGCAAACCTTGCGAAAATTCCTATGTTGCTGATGTTGAGAGTTTGCTTTTGATATCGAAAATAACCAGATTTGGGTGCTTGTAAAGCCATTTTTGAGGCGCCATGGGGCGACAAAAAGGTGAAGGGAGGTGTTACATAGATGGTCATTTGCCGGCCACAGGGTAAACTCCTAACAAGCTCTTTAAATAAAATAAAACTTACGCCTAATGAATCTTTTGCGATTCTCTATTCCAATGATTTGCCTTTCGCTAATCACCTGCAGCGGCCGGGATGGCAGTGTCAACCCACCCGATGATGAAGACAAAGAAAACGCCGGCCTGCAGCTGGATAAGATCCAGCTTCCGGAAGGCTTCACCATCGAATTGTTTGCCGATGAGCTTACCAACGCCCGTTCGATGGATCGCTCGCCCGACGGCACCCTCTTCGTGGGCACGCGTGATGAGGGTTCGGTCTACGCCCTGCGCGACACCGACGGCGACTACCGCGCCGACGAGCGCTACACCCTGGCCGAAGGCTTGAATATGCCCAACGGCGTTGCTTTTCGCAATGGCGACCTTTACGTGGCCGAAGTAAGCCGCATCCTGAAGTTTTCCAATATCGAAAGCCAGCTCGGCAATCCGCAGGAGCCGGAAGTGGTCTACGACGATTATCCGACCGAAACCCACCACGGTTGGAAGTTTATCGACTTCGGCCCCGACGGTAAACTTTACGTACCGGTGGGCGCGCCCTGCAACATTTGCAATCCGGAAAAAGAGGTCTTTGCCGCCCTGACCCGTCTCAATACTGATGGCACGGGCATGGAAGTGGTGCAGCACGGCATCCGCAATACCGTGGGCTTCACCTGGCATCCCGAAACGGGGGAACTGTGGTTTACCGATAACGGCCGCGATTGGATGGGCGATAACCAACCTGCCTGCGAGCTCAACCGCGCCCCGAAGGAAGGCATGCACTTCGGCTATCCGTTTTGCCACCAGGGCAATTTACCCGACCCGGAATTCGGCGATCAGCGCGATTGCAGTGAGTTTACGGCTCCCGCCAAGAACTTAGGACCCCACGTTGCACCGCTGGGAATGGAATTTTACACTGCCGATCAGTTTCCGCAAGACTACCGCGGCCACGCCTTTATCGCCGAACACGGCTCCTGGAACCGCAGTGAGAAAATCGGCTACCGCATCATGATGGTTCGTATCGAAAATAATACCGAAGCGGTCAGTTACGAGCCCTTCGCTACCGGCTGGCTGAGCGAGGATAAGGAAGATGTTTGGGGCCGCCCGGTCGATATCGAAGTACTGCCCGACGGCTCCATGCTGGTGAGCGATGACTTTGCGGATGCAATTTACCGGATTGCTTACACCGGTTGATTGATTAGTGGGTAAGCGCTCCTTAGCTATGAGACAGTATCCACTGCTGATTCGTGTCATTGATTGACGGTGCAGAAATTGATGGTAATAAACGGAGGATATAGTCTGACAACTCAGGATTTGTGAAAATATGACGCCGCTATTTTTTCGGCTGGCAAGGCGGAAAACGTAGGCATAGCCTAAGTTCTGTCGAGGCTTTCCAACGCAGCAAGGCGGAACTCCGAGGAGCGAAGCGACGATCAGCGAAGCTAAAAAGAGCAAGTCAGAATTCACAAATTTTGGGTTGTCAGACTATAAATAAGAAGGGAAAGTGCAGGCGCACTTTCCCTCTTTATTTGCACTACTATGTTCAAAATTTTAGGCCATCGATTCCTGGGTATCGGCAAAAATGGTATCCAGCAATTCTTCCTGAATGCTTTGGGTTTTGTCCTTGGCGTACCAACGGTGCAGTTCTTTAGCGGCCTCCTGGGCCATGGCCTTGCGCGTTTCTTTATCCTCTATTTTTGCGCGTTCGGCTTTGGCGGCCACGGTCAATCGTTGGGCTTCCTGCGGGCGGGGGCCCCAGCTGCCCAGTACTTCCAGGGTTTCGCCGTCTAGTGCGATGACTTTGGGAATGGAGCGCCCCCCATTGGTCAGAAAGGCATCCATGATGGAGAGATTTTCATCCCTCAAAAGAAATTTTAGTTGTATGTTTTCGCTCTGGGCGGCCATTTTAGCTAGTACCGGACTGATCTGGGCGGCGTCCCCGCACCAGGCTTCCGTCAGGGTGAGCCAGATCATAGGCCGCTCCAACTGCTGCAGGCGCTGCAAGGCGCCTTCGGTGAGCCTGGCTCTTTTATCAAGGCGATCCATACGGGAGTTATTGAGCTCCGTGTACTGGAGCATGGCTTCGCTTTGATTGGGTCCGGTCGTCTTACCTTCCGCCAGCAGGCGATTGATAAGATCCCGGTAAGTGGAATAATCCATAGCGGATTCGATCACGGAGCGATCAATTTTATCCATGTTGTTATTGTTTTTTCATAACGAAATCCAACATGAATATGAAATGAGTGTGGGTTTTGTTTACTTACTGCCTCAATACTCGAATCAAATGTCTCAGACTGGACTGGTTTTCGGG
>CAYWHT010000384.1:0-4847 GCA_964458135.1 uncultured Saprospiraceae bacterium
TATTACTACAAACGCAATGGCTACCTGGCCCTCTAGCTACGGCAGCCCCTGCCGGCCATCACCTACTTTATGCGCGCCCACCGCCTCAATGAATCGGATGTTGAGGTGATCCACCAGTTGAGCGATTTGTACCTCTCGCTCGGCTCCCTGGAGGCCGCCGAAAAAATGGTGCGCAAGGGGCTTTCCCTCGACGGCAGCAACGTTAAGCTGCTCTACGACAAGGCTCGCCTGTATAGCAAACAAAAAGACTATCCCACGGTGATCGAAGCCGTGGAAAAAGCCATGGCTCAGGGCGATACCACCGACTACTACCAAATGATGGTCGGCATCGCCTATATCAAAGTAGACAGCCTCGATCGCGGGATCGAGCATCTGCAAGCTCTGGTAAAGCGCAAACAGGACAACGAGCACACCCATCATTACTTAGGGCTGGCCTATCTGGGTAAAGGAGAAACCGAGGAGGGAAAAAAGCATTTGGAAAAGGCCATCGAACTGGGTGTAACGCCTAAAATGGGCCGTTTTCAAGCCGATCTGGCTTCGGTGCTGGAAGACGGGAAAGACTACGCCGGCGCCATCGAGCACTACCGCAAGGCCTGGGAATACGGCGGTCGGCCCAAACATCTGTTTTTCCTGGCCCGCAACTGTGACCTCTACTACAAAGACAAGAGCATTGCACTACGCTACTACCGGCAGTATCTGGATACCGATCATATGAAATTCCGGGAATACAGCCGGCAACGCATCGCCGCCCTCAAGGAAATTATCCACTTTCAGCAATAAGGAGGATGTTTCGGATGGCCCGGATTGGATTCAAATGATATGGTCATAGATTTACCAGAACTAATCTAAATTTTTGAATGAGTATAAATCTGCTATGAAACGACTGACCAAAGCCGAAGAGGAAATCATGCATATCATTTGGGAGATCGGTCCCTGTACCGTGGCCGATATCCGGGCGTACATGGCCGAACACCTGGGGGCGCCCAAACCGCCGCACAGCACGGTATCGACCATCGTTCGCATTCTCGACCACAAAAAGGGCTTTTTGGAACACAAAGCCTACGGCCGTACCTATGAGTACCATCCGCTGATTAGCAAGGAAGAGTACAGCCGGCAAAGCCTCCGCAAGCTGGTGAGCGATTACTTCGGCGGATCGATGAATCGCCTGGTGTCCTTCCTGGTCCAAAAAAACGAACTGAGCCCCGAAGAGCTCAATGAGCTGCTCCGCCACCTCGATGAGGAGGACGACGAAACCCCCAACACCTAAAAACCGCAAATTATGCAAACCTATCTGCTGGAAGTCAGTCTTTGCTGGGCGGTGTTCTATCTTTTTTACATCGCCTTTCTGAGCCGAACCACCTTTTTTGCGGCCAACCGTTGGTATTTGCTATTCTCTCTGCTGGCCGGCCTGGTGATCCCGGAAATGAAATTACCCGCCGAAGCACCCGCTATGCCGTCGCTTCCCACGGCTATTATTATGGCTGGGGGAACGACGGAAGGCGGAGCCCAAACGCCGATCGCTACGGTTACGACCCAATCCGGAAGCGAAGCCGCCGCTTTTCCAGGATGGCCCGATATGCTGCTTGTCCTGTACGGCCTTGGGGTATGCATCGCCCTCCTGCGTTTCGGCTACGGCTTATGGCAAATCTTCCGCTTGTACCGGCGTAGCCCAAAAAGCAGGAAAGAAGGATATATCCTGGTGCAAACCAACGAAGCGCACCTGCCCTTCTCGTTTTTCAACCTGCTCTTTTGGAGTACGTCTGCTCCCCCTACCCCCAAAGATCAGGAGGTCATCCTCCGGCACGAAACCGCACACATCGGCGGGAGGCACAGCGCCGACGTATTGCTGCTGGAGGTGCTGGGGGTTTTCTTCTGGTTCCACCCCTTTGTCTACCTCTACCGCCGCGCCCTGCGTGAAGTCCACGAATACCTTGCGGATGACGCCGCCCTCGAAATCACACCTAGAAAGAAATATGGCCATTTATTATTCAGGCAATCACAGTCCGGACTACAGATTGCGCTGGTGAATCATCTTGTTCAATCACAACTCAAAAAGCGCATCCTTATGATGACACGTAAACCATCACCAAGAACGGGCTTGCTGCGCTATGCGCTGCTGGCGCCAATCCTGGTATTAACCCTGTTATTTTTTGCCAACCGGCAACTGATCGGCCAGACCACCAAAGTGGAATTGCACTTTAATGATGGCCGTGTGGAAACCCATACCGTAGAAGGACGAGCCGAAGCGCTCAACGATTACATAAAGAACCTGGCCGACTATACCGATCATATCGAACAGCTTACCGAAATCTACGTTGAAGGATTAAAATACGGCGGCGATGGCGCTACCATCCGGGTGGAAGGAGTTACCCAACCCGTCGCCGTCCATACCCTCCCCGAGGCACAAGACGGGATGGAAATCTTTAAAGTCGTAGAGCAAATGCCTCGCTTTCCCGGCTGCGAAGATATCGGAGACGACATGGCGGAGAAGAAGAACTGTGCCGATAAAAAGATGCTGGAGTTCGTTTACCGGAATATCGACTACCCGGAACAGGCCCAAAAGCAAGGAATTGAAGGAATCGCTGTGGTCCGGTTTGTGGTCAACAAGGATGGCAGTATCAGCAATCCTGAAATCGTGCGTTCCATCGGCGGCGGTACGGATCAGGAAGTGCTGCGCGTCGTAAACGCCATGCCCCGGTGGGTGCCCGGCAAACAGCGCGGCGAAACCGTCAATGTTGAATTTTTGCTGCCGGTACGCTTTATGCTCGATGAAGAGCGGCAACAAGAGAAGCCAATCAGCAACGAGGTCATCGCCAAAGGCAAACCACAAACCCCTCCCGCTCGAGCCAAGGTTGATGGAGAGGAAGTGTTCAAAGTGGTGGAAGAGATGCCCCGCTTCCCGGGCTGCGATGAGCAGACGGATAGCGCCTCCGAACAAAAGAAGTGCGCCGACCGCAAAATGCTGGAGTTTATTTACTCGAGGATCGACTACCCGGCCGAAGCCCGTAACGCCGGCATCCAAGGTACGGCCATCGTACAGTTTATTGTCGACAAGACGGGGCAAATACGCAATCCCCAAATGATCCGGTCTATCGGCGGCGGAACGGATGAAGCGATTATCGAATTGGTCAATCAAATGCCGCAATGGATACCCGGCAAGCAGCGGGGCCGTAAGGTCAACGTGCAATTTAACTTACCCATCCGCTTTAAGCTGGAAGACGACAAGGCAACCGGGAAGACGACGGATCAGGATCCTCCAACGCCACCCACCAATCTGGATCGCGTTAGCGTGTTCGGTTACCCGGATAAGCAGGGGGATCAGCCTGCGACATCCGAAGATGGCCGCACTTTATCCTTAAGCGACTTCCGGGTAGCTCCCAACCCGACTACCGGCCGGCTCAACCTGCAATTCCGGGCCGATGCCAAGCCCACCGTTGTACGCATTACCGACCTCAGCGGACGGGAAGTCTTCCGCCGCGATCTGGATCAGTTTAATGGCTACGAAAATCTGAACATCCAACTGGACAATCAGGTGAAGGGAATGCTGCTGCTGAGCATTCGGCAGACTGGGAAGCAGTTTACTAAAAAGGTGGTAGTGGAATAGCTAAGGGGCCTTTTCGGCATCTAAAGCAAACTCCCAACAAGCTCTCTAAGCAGCCCAAAGGATGACATCCAAATAAGCGCTTTAAAAAAAATCCCACCAACTCGGCGCCAAACCGCTAGCCCTCAAATAGGCTCTGAGCAAAAGGAGGAGGATCAGAATAATCAATCCCCAGAAGAGCAGCCGGAAAGTACGGGGGTTGGCGGATTGGTGCAAAGCACGTTGGTAGGCGATCTCGTCGAGATCGGCATCGTGGAACGACTGGTTGGGCAGCTCGCCGTAAAGCTTGCGTTCCAGGTTGGCGACGATGCGGCTGGCTTCGGCCAGGTCGTCTTCCATCACGTGCAAGCCCACGCCATTGCTGCCGATGCCGCCGAGGGGAAGGGCGGTGGAGATATTGGTATTCGAGACAAAATAGCGGATGCCCGCCTTACGCAACCCAATGGCGAAAAGGCGGGCTTCCTGTTCGGAAGGAAAATACTTGACCGTTACGATCTGCGCGTTCTCTTCAAACTCCCCGAAATAGTCCAGTATCTGATTTTCCATGCCGCTCCTTGCTGGTTTTATTCTGCTCCTTCCGCTTCATCGGCTGCCGCATTGATCTCGGCCACTTCCTTATCGATGTAGTACAAGCTTTGCGGACCGTTGCCGATGAGCTTGATCTTGTCCAGAATGGTGCGCATCAGGGCTTCTTCTTCCCGCTGCTCCTCCACGTACCACTGCAAAAAGTTGTGGGTGGAGTGGTCTTTTTCTTCGTAGCTAAGCGCCACCAGCCGGTTAATAGACTGGGTCACCATTTGCTCGTGTTCCATCACCGTTTCAAACATCTTCTGCACCGATCCGAAGTCATGCGGCGGTTGCTGGATGGCGGGCGTCAAAGCCTGGCCGTCTACTTCGCTGAGGTAGTGGAATAACCGCATCATGTGCTGCCGCTCTTCCTCCGATTGCCGGTGCATAAATTGCGTGCAACCATCCAACCCTTCCCGGTCGCACCAGGAAGCCATCGATAAATAAAGAAAAGAGGCATAACCCTCCATGGCGATTTGTTCGTTCAACGCCTTTTGCATCTCCTGCGATATCATAGTCACTATGTGTTTTTAAGTATCCAAATACGGTTTCCAAAAATAAAGGATAAATGACAGACCTGGCAAATCCCTCACTATCCAGTGAGCTTTAGCCGGGTAATCCGTTTAATTCCGATCATCCCGGCTAATTTTCTTGACAATTCCATGGTCTCCACCCCACG
>CAYWHT010000385.1:0-4834 GCA_964458135.1 uncultured Saprospiraceae bacterium
TCATCTACTGCGAAGCCAAACTGCCCGCCCTGTGAAATAAAGCGAAGCTTTACCTCTGGTATTTTACAGGGCGTGCAGTTTGGCCTCTCGTGACCAGGAAGCCATGCATAATCCGGGTTAATGCTCGAAGCACTATGGCGAATATTTACGGTTGTTTAGAGCTTGAGGTCATGTTAGCGATACGTACTTTTCCGAATGAAAGTGTTTGTTGGCGCGGGATGGAATTGCTGCCGCTGCGCACCCGGAAAGCCGATGCGCTTCTCATCTTTTTATTTGTGGAGTGGAGTTATTACCGGCGCAAGCGCCATCGCCGGGAATTTCTGGCCGATTTGCTGTGGCCGGAGCTCGACCGGTCGGCGGGCCTGAACAATCTGCGGCAGTCGTTGCATCTTATTCGGGAGGCGGGGATACGGGCCGGGGCGCCCGCTATTTTCGCCGGCGATCGCCAGACGGTCTCGCAAACCGAAGGGCTCCCGCTGCGGTGCGATCTGGAAGTGTTGCGTTCGGACCGCGCCGAGGAGTTGCTTCGTTTGCCGAGGGAGTCTCTCCTGCCGTTACCCAACCTTTTATTGTACGACGCCTACCCCTTTCAGGAGTGGGTCGATGAGCTGCGGGCCAATGTATGCCATCAGGCGGAGCGGGCCTTTTTGGAGGCTATCGACCGGGAAATGGAGGCGGGTAACTGGTGGCAGAGTGAACAGCTAATTATCCATTACCTCTCCCGGCAGACGGGTTCTCCGACGCTATACGACAAGCTCGCCACCGCCTGTATTCACCAGGATAAATTCATACAAGCCGAAAAGTGGTTGCTGCAGGCCGGCCATAGCGCTGAAGATTGCGCGCGACGCCTCTCCGGTTTCCAACAATCCAACCGGCCGGCGCCGGCGAATCCGGTGTATACCCCCAACCCCAAAGCGATGGAGTGGTACCTCTCGGCCTGGTCGGCTTACGCTCAACCCGGTGCGAAAGCCATCCGTCAGTCCGTTCGGCACTTTCAGCGCGCTATCGAGCTGGACCCCCATTATTCCCGCGCCCACCTGGGCTTGGCCACCGCTCTAAGCACCCAGGGCAGTTGGTGTGGAGACCAAAAAATGGTTGATGTGCTGCCCGCATTCGAATCGGCCATTCGGCAAGCCAGGCACGACCCCGCTTTGCGGGCGGAAATCGACGCGGTGGTGGGTTTTACGAAATTATGGCTATGGGAGGTGGAGGAGGCTACTACTTTGTTCCGGCGGGCAACCGCAGCGACCAGCAATACCAGTTACGGTTGGTACGGGCTCGGATACGCTTTCAACCTGCAGGGCAAACACGAAGCCGCTCGCCGGGCGGCACAGCACGGCATCAATAAAGATCCTTATTACAAGCCCAATTTTGTATGCCTGGCGGAAGCAGAACTTCTGCTGGGCCGCGCCGAGCGTAGCGAAGAGATTTGCCGGTCGGCCTTTTCCATGCATCCGGATTTTCACCTCGGGCTGCACATCTGGATGTGGGCGCTCACGGAATTGGGGCGTCCGGAAGCAGCCATCGAGATGGCCGAACCAAGCATGCAGCGCACGCGAGAGCGCCCCCACTTCCTCCTCGGGCGTCTGGCCCTGGCCTACCGGCAAGCTGGCTGGTTGGAGACCGCAGAGCAAATACTATCGGAAATGAAAAGGCGCGCCCAAGCCGGTGAAAAAGGGTTTCCGTACTTCATCGCGCTGTATCTGCAGCGGGAAGGTTACAGTGAGGAGGCGCTGGAATGGCTGGCGGCCTACGCGCCCGACCGGCCGACTGATTACCTCTGGCTGGCGGTGCAACCCGAATTCCTGAACCTGCGAAAACAACCCGCCTTCCAAAAGCTACTAAAATCCGTATTCTCGGGGGATGGGAAAAGACAACCTTCACCAGGCGGAAGGCGTGGAGTACAGGGACAAAGCCTAAGGCTTGAGGAATAGCGCCCCTTTTCATGCTTCGGCCAGATAAGGTAAGTGCATTATAGTTTCGCAACGCCAGCTATCCCTAATGTTCATCAAAGGTAGTGCCCGAAGCAGTAATCCCCTCGCGGCCGAAGCTCTTTCCGGAAAGGTCTGAGTGATCCCTTCAGAGGAACCCATAAGCCACAAACCCCACATAAACCGCCACCAGCACCGCTCCCGCCCAACGCGTTATCTGTTGGGTGGCCAGAAGTAAGATCAGGATAAACAGGATAGTGGCGATACTAACCGGCAGGAAGAACGCGATCACCCCTTCATCGATATCTACTGGGCGCACCAACCCGATGACGCCGGCATTGAAAAGAAAGAACGCTAGAATAGAGCCGATGACGTTGCCCATCGACACATCGGGTTGTCCTTTCAAAGCCGCCGGTAGCTGGCGCGCCACTTCTTCGATGCTCACCAGAAAGGCGAGAATAGTCATGCCGTACACGGTATCGGAAAGATCAAAGTGGGCCAGGATGACTTCGGAGCCGGTGATTAGCATTTCGCTGCCGCCGATGATGGCCGCCAGGGAAACCAGTAGCAGGCCCGCGGATTGCCATTTGCCGGGCAGCCGCTCCCGCTCCAGCGTTTCCGCTACCTCGCCCCCGGCCTGGATCGTAATGCCTCTACGGTTGAGCCCGATAAGGTAGAGGATCGCGACCGCGTAACCGATCAAAAGCAGGACGCCATCCCCGCGCCCCAGCTCCCCGTCGAGCACCAGGGCGCCGAAGAGCAGAGCGGCCAGCAGGGGGATGGCCGCTAGTCGCTTAGGGATATGTTTAAATTGCAAAGGCGCCAACAGGGCCGTGACCCCCAGGGCGAACGCCATGGCCACCATGGCCGCTCCAATGATGGAGCCGAGGGCGATCCCCTCTACGGATTCGTAGGCCGCCGTGGCCCCTACCCCCAGGTTCTCGGGATCAAACCCCAAAAAGATCACGCTGATCAGAAAGGGAGCTACTTTGAAATGCAGGGAAGCACCGACTACCCCTTTCACCAGTTGTTCGGCAAAAAAGACGACCAGCACAATGCCGGCCAGAGAGAGCACGATTGCCCAAAATAAACTCATATTGGCTATTCTTCTTTGTCCGGTTTGGAAGCAAAGCGCGCCAGATACCAGCCGATGGCGCCGATCGCCAAAATGTATACGACCTAGCTTCGGTCACCATCCGATCCGGTAAAATATTTGTAGATCGTAAAGCCAACGGCAAAAAGTAGTAAAAGAAAACCTAAAATCCGGAGCGCTTTATCCGGTTTATAGTCTGACAACCCAAAATTTGTGAATTCTGACTTGCTCTTTTTAGCTTCGCTGATCGTCGCTTCGCTCCTCGGAGTTCCGCCTTGCTGCGTTGGAAAGCCTCGACAGAACTTAGGCTATGCCTACGTTTTCCGCCTTGCCAGCCGAAAAAATAGCGGCGTCATATTTTCACAAATCCTGAGTTGTCAGACTATAATATAATTGACGCCTTAAACTTACAATAAAAAAGGCTTCAAAAAAGCGCCCGGAGCAAGGCCTCTCTCAGATTTTCTTCATCCCCAAAAGAATCCGGATTAAACCGGTCGTCATTGCTCAAAACGATAATCGTTTGGTCGGAGTCGAGCAGCCGGACTAAAACGACATTAGCACCCAACAAACCGCCCCGCCTTTCCATGATCCTGGGCTTGGCGTCCACGAAGGGGTAATTGTAGTTCCACACGCTATAGCCGGCGTAGCCGTATTCCGGATAGGATTTTTCCAGCAGAGTTTTGCGGGCCTCGTCGAGCAGTTGGGTCCCGTAAAGCGCCTGGTCCAATTTGAGTAAATCGAGGGTGGTGGAGTACATGCTGGCGGACGAATAGCAGTTTTCGATGTAAAAGAAGGGATCCTGGTGGGGTTTGCTTTTTCCCTGGTAAGAATAGGTATAAGCGAATCGATCCGGGTAATTCCCGTATTCGAGGAATCCGGTATCTTCCATCTCAAGCGGTTCGAGAATGTGGTGGGTGATTTCTTGTCGCCATTTGTTTCCGGTTACCTTTTCAATGAGCAGGCCGAGCAGCCAGTAGTCGATCTCTTTGTAATTGAATTCGCCTAGTTTTGCTTTGGCTTTGTTTTCCAGGGTTTGCGAAACCAATTCCGAGGGGGGCGATGGGTGTCGGTAAACCGCTTCCTTCTCATAGGGCAAGCCGGAAATGTGCACCAGCAGATGGTGAATGCTCACCCGGTCCGAAATGCTATTCTTCCAGCGCGGCAGGTAGTCATTGATGGGCGTGGTTAACGCTATTTCCCCTTCCACCACCAATTGCAACACCCGGATCGCGGTAAATAGCTTGGTCACCGAGGCGATGGAGTAGTGATAGTCATTTTGGATACGATCCGAGGCTGGAATATAAGCCAGACCGTAAGAGCGGTGGTAAAGGGGTTTACCGTCGCGCGCCACTAGAACGGTTCCGGAAAAACCCTTTTCATTGGCGTAGTTTTCTACTAACGCCTCAATCGAAGATTGCAATTGTTGGGCCCGGACCGGTAAAAATAAAACCGAAAACCCCAGGCAGCATAGGGGCGCCCAAAAAATCATGCGCTTGCTGATCATTGTATTAATGTTTAGTTGAATGATGGGGCAAAGGTGACAAAGTCTGACCCGGCAATCGTCCCAAAATGTGTTTTGGGCCCTTAATTTTGACCACGATGACCACGATGACCACGATGACCACGATGACCACGATGACCACGATGACTGCGATGACTGCGATGGTTGGGATTTGATTTTCTGGATACCTGATTTTTGACGGCGGTTGGGCTATCTTTTGGCGCCCTGTCGCTACCGTAGACCTCTGTGATCAAGTTTTTCTTAGTTATGGCAGCCCTTCAGGCTGCCTAAAAAGAGGTGTGTAACTCG
>CAYWHT010000386.1:0-4810 GCA_964458135.1 uncultured Saprospiraceae bacterium
ATACATGAATTAATCTACTGCGAAGCCAAACTGCCCGCCCGGTGAAATACCGGAGGTAAAGCTTCGCTCTATTTCACCGGGCGGGCAGTTTGGCTTCTCCTGACGAAGAACCCATGCATGATCCGGGTTAAAGGCGCTAGCTGCTTTTTTGGCAGGGGGTTTGCAGGCATTCTTCCCCCTTCCTGATTATATTTACGGCCCAACACACGCAAAAAAACGCTTCATGAATCACCTGGATGCATTCCGCAATATTCATACCTTTTTATTCGATATCGACGGCGTACTCACCAACAGCCAGGTGCTGGTTCTGGAGGATGGTAAATTGCTGCGCAGCATGAGCATCCGCGACGGATACGCCATCAAACGGGCCGTAAGGGAAGGCTACCGGGTGGCGATCATCACCGGTGGAAAATCACAGGGTGTCAAGGATCGATTAAAAAATCTAGGCGTTACGGACATCTACCTGGACCAAAGCCGTAAGAAGGAAGCCCTGGACGAGCTCATCGACCTCTACGATCTCGAAACCCAGGGCATACTGTACATGGGAGACGACCTGCCGGATCTCGAAGTAATGCGCATGGTGGGGCTGCCCGCTTGCCCTAAAGACGCCGCTCCGGAAATTTTGGAAATCAGCCAGTACGTTTCGCCCTACGGCGGTGGTGAAGGCTGCGCCCGGGACGTCATCGAAAAGGTCCTGCGCCTGCGGGGCCACTGGAAAGGCTAACCCTTTGTTATGCTGCCGATTTTACGTCTGCTCCGTCTTCCCAATCTGCTGATCGTGGCGCTAACCCAGGTCTTGTTGTATTTTACGGTTATTTTTCCGCCTTTGCGCGAGGCTCCGACAGGCGCGGAGCTTTCTTTTGCTCAGTTCTTTTTGCTGGTGCTCGTAACGGTATTGATTACCGCCACCGGTTACATTACCAACGATCTTTTGGATCAGGAAACCGACCGGATCAACCGGCCGGAGCGGCCGCTTAGTCGCGATCAGATTAGGGTGGAGTACGCGGCCGGAATCGCCATCGGCTTATTTGTAGCCGGCTTATTGATTGCTTCCTACCTCGCCGTTACGACGGATAAATTGCCGTTGCTCAGCATCTACCCGCTGGCCTGCGCGGGATTATACGCTTACAATGCCCGCCTGAAAAAATACCCGCTGCTCGGCAACCTGACGGTCGCCCTGTTTTGCGCGGGGGCGGCTTTTATTTTGTGGGTGGCGGAATGGCCGGCCCTGCGCCGGGCCGCCGAAACCCAGCCCGGCCCTGCGCAACGCGCCTGGCTGATCACCTTGTGGTACCTGGTCTTTGCTTTTTTATCCACCCTCTTCCGGGAAATTATCAAAGATGTGGAGGATATGGAGGGGGATCGAAAGTCCGGATATCAAACCCTACCCCTGGAATGGGGCGTGGAATGGGCGCGCCGCATCGGGATGGCTACGGGCGTCCTGCTCCTGCTGTTTATCGGCGGTTACGCTTATTTCAACTACCGGGCCTTCGGTTGGTTGCCCTCGGTGTTTTTGGCCGCCGGAATTGTTCTTCCCCTGGGATATAGTTTGCAGCAGCTTGCGGCTCCTTTGACCAAAGAGCGCTGCCGGCGCATTTCCCTTTTGGCTAAATACATTATGGTTTCGGGAATTTTACTTTTATTACTACTGCATTTTTAATACGATGATGATTTTAGAAAAACAGCTCATACTGGCGTCCCGCTCCCCCCGGAGAAAACAACTCCTGGAACAGGCGGGCTTTACTTTTACGGTGCAACCCCTCGACCTGGAAGAGGATTTCCCCGCCGACCTTCCCGCCGGGGAGGTGGCCGAATTCCTGGCCGTAAAAAAGGCCCGGGCGGGAAAATCCCTCATCCGGGAACGGGAAATCCTGCTGGCGGCGGATAGCGTCGTATTACTCGACGGCAAGATCTACAACAAGCCGGCCAACGAGCGGGAAGCACAAGACATGCTGCGGGCATTGTCCGGAAGGATGCACCAGGTTATGACGGGTGTATGCCTGCTTTCAGCCCAACGGGAAGTATCCTTTGCCGGCAAGTCGAGCGTGCAAATGGAAGCGCTGACGCAAGAAGAGATAGAATACTACGTCCGGCGCTACCAACCCTACGATAAGGCCGGTAGTTACGCGATTCAGGAATGGATTGGACTGTGCAAGATTTCCCGCATCGAAGGCACCTACGCCAATATTATGGGACTGCCGGTAGATCTGGTTTATAAAGCTTTAGCCGATTTCGAGTAAGGCCTCAATCACTCAATTCCCAAACCCACGTCCCCTCCATATCAAAGTAACCGACTTTGTCTCCCTGCTCTACCCGGAAGAGGCCGCTTCCGGCATAAGATACGGATTCGTAGTTGGGATCCAGGACGAATTCCCCTTCCAAATTAGACAGACCGATAAAACCCTGGATGCGGACTTTAGCAAAGCCATCTTCAAAGTTTTCAATCCGGTCGTATTTGGGCGGCACCACCTGGATGCCTTTCTGGTTGATGACGCCCCATTTGCCCCGGGCCTGCACTACGGCTACGCCATGTTGAAAGCGAGTGGCTTGTTGGTAATAACCATCATACCGGCCGGCTTGCTCGGTGATGAAATAAAAACGGTACTGCTCGTCCCGCACCAGCCCCCGTCCTTCGTTAAAGGTCAGTAAGCGATTGACGCTGGGCTTGAGCACCGTACGCCCCTGAGCATTGACCAAGCCCGCTTTGCGCATGCCCTGATAGACTACTGCTTTGCCGTCGTGGTAATCCAGGCATTTGGTAAAGCGATGATCCACGATCTGTTGGCCATTGCGGTCGATGTAGCCACAAGCCCCGTCGAGTTGTACGGCGGCCCGGCCTTCGGAGAAGGGCGAAACTTTGGAATAGATATCCGGAATGACCAGCCTCCCCGTCGTATCGATAAAACCGTAACCGTTGCGGTCTTTTACGGCGGCCAAGCCCTCCGAATAGGGCTCAATTTCCCGGTATCCGCGATTGGTGATCAACCCGCCTTGCAAATTGATTACCCCGTAACGCACGCGATCGCCTCCGTATCGCACCAGGGCCAGGTCATGGGCGTTGAAAGGCTGAATATCCGTATAAGCGGGGCGTTCAAGGAATTTACCCCGGGTGTCGATCAAACCAAATTCCCCATCCTGCACCACCCGGGCAACCCCCTTGTAAAAATCGAAGGCGCGGTCGAAACGGGCGGGAATGACCCACTCTCCCTGCGGATTGATGAACCCTACACCTTCCGAGCGGTAAGCCCAGGCCAACCCACAACGGAAATTGCCGGCCCGCAAATATTTAAAATCGATAACTAATCGCCCCTGCCGATCGATAAAGCCCCAGTGATTGCCCATTTTCACGGCCGCCAGCCCGTCGCTGAAATCCCGGACCTCCCGGAAACGGCAGGGGATGACTTCCAAGCCGTTGCGATCGACGAAGCCCCACATGCCGTTTCGCTTAACGGCGAGGCGCTTTTCCCGGTAGGCGCCGATTTCATCGTAAATGGTGTTAACCGTAAGGCGCCCTAGCGTATCGATCAGTCCGTATTTGGGCTCCCGGATATAGACTTGTACGAATTGGTTGCCGGTATTTTCCAGAAAATGCATATTGTCGTAACGGCAGGGAATTCTTTCGTTGCCGTTGCGGTCCACCAGCCCCCATTTTCCATTTTTTTCCACGATCCCCACCCCGTTGACCACCCGCCGGGCAAAAGAGTAACGGGGAGGCACCACGACCCGCCCGCTGGTATCCAGATATCCCCAACGGCAGTCCTCACATATCATCTGGGCTTGTTGTCGGAAAAGCTGATCGTATTTGGTGAAATCCACCATGACGCCCCGGGCGCTCAAGCCATTCAAATACTGATGCAAAGGGCCCAGACCGTAATCGGCGTCCATGCTTCCGGAAAGCCTACCCTGGATGCTCATGCGGGCTACTCCTTCCACAAAGTCCCCGATATAAGCCAGATCCTGACGAACTATTTGGCCATTGCGATCAATCAAACCGTGCTTGCCGTTACCCAGAACACAGCGCGCCACCGGCAAGCCCCGCTTGAAATCTTCCAGGCGGATGTCCAGAAAGTCCAGTTCTGTGACCAGCAATCCCAGGTCATTTTTCACGATGCCGTAGGCTACGTCAAACCGGAAACTGGTGCGCTCGTATTCGTATTGGTTTTCTTTGCCGATGCCTACAATGCTGATGCCCAGGGATTTGTCGGTTTGCACGTACTGAAAGATGGGATCGATTTGAATACGCCCATCCGCCAGGCGCCGCAGCCCCCACCGGTCTTCCCGCGGAGAATAAAACCACTCGAAATTTTCGAGTACGTAAACACTCTGACGATGAGCCGGCGTCTGGTTCATACCGGAAGGGTCGGCTTCGATTTTTACCTGAAAATGGCGATCGAAGCGGCTGTTACCCTTGAGTTGCCCCTCCTCGTTAAAGGTGAAGAGCGTAAGCGATTCTCCATCGCCTTTTTGCTGTTGATAGGCTTTGGCCCGGTTGCGCTCCAACTGGATGCGGTCGTATTCCGGTTGCACCACTTCTTCACCCCGGAAATTGACTAGACCAAGCTTTCGGTTTTTCTTGACGATGCAAACGGATTGACGCAGTGGAGCAATGTAATCGTATTGGAAAGGAATCAAGGGGCGGTCGCCAGGGCGAACCACGCCCCACCGTCCCTCATAGTTGACGCGAAACATCTCGGCGCCGTAAGGCTGAATTTCGGAATAGCGGGGCGCCAATACCAATTCCCCGCACCAATCCATCAAACCCAGCCGGCGGTTTTCCTTCACAATGACCTCGCCGGCGGAAAACGCATAG
>CAYWHT010000387.1:0-4803 GCA_964458135.1 uncultured Saprospiraceae bacterium
GGGGTAGAGCATGCGCAAGGGGATCTGGCCACCGGGATTGAATTCGGTGGCGGCATCGGGATTGGCCGTTAATTCGGGAATGCCGGTACGCCGGTAGTTGTTCCAGATTTGTTGGAAGGCATAGCCGTAATAGGCCACGTAAGCTTCTTCCAAAATACGCCGGCGGATGGCGGCTCCGCTGAGCCCCGACAAACCAGCGCGCCGGTTGAGGTAGCCGGTATAATCGTCTTCCGGGATGCCGATTTCTTCCATATTGGCGCGGATGGCGGCACGCAAGGCTTCCTCGATGGCTGCCCGCCCCTCTCCCCGCAACCAGCGCGCTTCCGCCCGGATAAAATGGAGCTCCGCCAGGGAAATCAGGGGGAGCGGGCTTTCGTTTTGCGCCCAGTACAGTTGGTCGTTAAAATCACTGTAATAATCCCAGCGGTCACCCACCTTTTCGGCGTAGCGCTCCAGGCGCGGATCGTCGCGCTCCTGCAAGCGGGCGGCGAAGCGCCTATCGAGCGCCATAGCCCGAAACCGCTCAAAACCGAACTTTGCTAACGGGTTATTGCCGCTGGGATCGTCGGTAAAAGTAAAGCGGGGTTGCTCCGCCAGCTCCTGGAAAGCGCTGTCCAGAGCGGCCGGGATCATTTCCAGCACCTCCGGGCGGCGGTTGCTCAGCGCCAGCAAATAACGCGCCCGCAAAGCGTAGGCGGTACGCCGCCAGGCTTCCACATCGCCCCGAAAATAAAGGTCATCTTCTGCCGGCGCCCCGATGCGCTCCGGTTGCCGCAGCAACATCAAGGACACATCCAGCAATTGCAAAACGGAATCCAAAACCACCTCCTGTGGGTCATAGACCGGTCGCCGATCCCCGTTGCCGCGGAAAGCTTGCCCAAAAGGCACATCGCCAAAGGTCAGGGTTGCCTTGGCCAAGGATACCGCCAGCAAAATATCGGCAATCCCTTCGTAATAGGGGCGCTCCTCGGTGCGGGCTTGCTCCCGCAACACCCAGGCGTCCTTGAGCGCACCTCCGTACAACCCTTCCCGCCAGAAATCGTCTAAGGTGGCGGCGGTCAAATCATAGTTATTAACCCTCCGCGCCGGCGCCTCCAATCCAGTAAATTGTTGTAGCAAAATACCGTAGATCCGGGCCGTCTCGCCATTCTGGTTAAAGGCCGTTGCTGCACATAAACCCGGCAGTTGCTGCCGCAAGGGGACCCGCTCCCGCTCGTTGGGGTTGAGGTTGACGTCGGTAAGATCGCAGGCGGTGAGGACGGCGAACAGCAGGATGATGGGTAAGAGAGGGGTTGACTTCATGCGTGATTTTTTGAATGAATGTTTGGATGTTTTGGGAGGGACAACACATCCATCCTTCCAACTTACGGCTCTTCGTTTATATGACCTTTTCCCGGAAAAAATGGATGTGCTCATGGCCCCCAACACATCCACCCCTACATGTCTTTCCGGCGGAGCTGGAGTTCCGGGTTGCGTTAGCGGAACGTCACCCGCATACTCAGGTGGTAGCTCCTTGTGTTCGGCATATTGAAATAATCCAGGCCCGCCCCGTTGGCCGTACCTACGAGGCTGGTTTCCGGATCGATGCCCGGGTAGTCGGTTTGCAGCCAGAGGTTGCGGGCGGTGAGGGCTACCCGCGCCCGGGCGATAGGGAGGTTCTCCAGCACGCGGTCCGAAAATCGATACGAAAGCGTTACCTCTCGCAGGCGGAGCCAGCCGGCGTCATAGATACTGGATTCAGCCAGACCGCCAAAGCCGTAGCGCGTCCAGAAAATATCGGAGAAGCGGCCTTGTGGATCGTAATAGGGTACGGCCTGGTTATTGGCCGTGCCATCGGGGAGCAGACCGGTGAAGACCACCTCCTGATCGCGTAATGCCCCCGTCTGCGCGCTGGTGCCGAAGTAGTCCATGGCGCCGCAGCTGCCGCACCACTGCTCGTTGCCCTCCCGGATGTCGAGCAAAGCCGCCAGGGCCCAGCCTTTCCATTGGACCTCATTGCGGAAGCTGCCCCACCAGTCCGGATTGGGATCACCCAGAATAGCTGATTCTTCGGCGGGTTGGGGATAGCCGTTTTCGTCGAGCAGCAGCTGCCCGTCGTCATTACGGGCGAAAGCCGTGCCCACCAGGATGCCGTAAGGCTGACCGGGGCGTACGGCGGAGGCGGCATCCCCGCTGCCCGCCAATTGCAGGGGCTCGATACCCGTAACCTGATTGTCGTAGGTCGCCCAGCGCAGTCCGATTTGCCAACTAAAATTAGGGTTAACAAGCGGTAATATCTCTATCCCTGCTTCCCAACCCGTATTGGTCATCACCCCCTGGTTGACCGTCGTTTGGGTGTAACCGCTCGTTGCAGCTATCGCCCGGGTGAGGATGAGCCCGCTGGTTTCGGAATCGTAGTAGGTGAGGTCTACCCCTACCCTTCCGCGGTAGAATTTAAAGCGGCCGCCCAGCTCTATGGTTTCGGTGATTTCGGGCTCCAGCTTATTTGCGGGGAGTAAGGAAGTGCGTTCGAAGGCGTCGGTGCCGAAAGCGGGGAAGCTGATGCCGGAGATGTCGTCATCCCCGCCCGCTACGGCCGGCAGGAAGGTATCGTTGGTGCGGTACAATGGGGCGTCCATGCCCAGGTGGCTGACCGCCAGCCGCAGTTGCGCGTAGGGCAGCCAGGTGCTTCCCCGCAAACCCAGGCTATTGGACAGCATCCAGGACAAGCTACCGCCGTAAGTCAGGAAGCCGCGATTGCCCTCCGGCAGGGCGCTCGACCAGTCTTGGCGGGCCGATACTTCGAGAAAAACCTGGTTGAGCAAGTTCCATTCCGCCGTAGCGTGCAACCCCAGCAGCGCACGTTCGCTGGTAAATTCTTTCGCGCTCAGGTTTTTGCCGTTGCTGATGTCGTAAAAGCCGGGGGAGGCCAGTTCGCTGCCCTCGGTGCGTTGCTCAACGCTACTGGTTTCGTAGTAGTTGTGACCGAGCAGGAGGCTAAAGCCGCTTTCTTCCCCAGTGCGCGGGAAGAGCTCCAGCCAGAGATCGGAATTCCAGTTGGTGACGGTGCGTACGCTCTGGGAAACGCGACCGGGATCGCGCACCCCCCCAGCAAAAAAGGGATTGATGTCGATGGCGGCATTGCGGCGATCGGAATAGTGATCGATGCCCAGTCGGTAGTTGAAGTGCAGCCATTCCAGGGGTCGGTATTGCAGGTTGGTATTCCCGATGAAACGGTTGACGACATCTTCGGTGGGGTTTTTATTGATCGACCAGTAGGGGTTGTCGTAGACGCCGGCGCGGTACGAGCGTTGGGCGCCGGTGAACAGCTCGTAGGTGCGGGGGTCGGCGGCGGCATCCTGGCTGGTTTTGCCGTTGCCGTTGTCGAAGGTGGGTGGGGTGGCGAGTAATCCCAGCATAACGCTCTTGATGCCGAAGCCGCGTTGCAGGCGGTAGCCCGCCGAATTGGCGTAGTAGGCCGACAGGCCCGCCGAGATCTGGGAGGAGACGTCGGCCCGGGCGTTGACCAGCAGGGAATTTCGCTCCCACTCGGCCTCCGGGGCGACGCCCTGGCTACCGTGGCGGCCGCCCGCGAAGTAATATTGTAAACCCGGACCGCCCCCCGCTACCGAAAGGTGGAGGTCGTAGGTATTGCCGGTGCGAAAGAAACCATAGGGGTCATAGGCGAGGGCATTCGCCGAATCGGCGGCCGGTATCAGGAAACCGTTTTGATCGAACAGGTACTGGCCGCGATCGAAGGTGTTAGCGGGTGGCGCTTGCGGATGATCGGGGTCATTGCTAAAGGCCAACTCATCGAGGGGGGGGCCATAGCTGAAAATTTCGGTGGTGTGCGGTCCGCGCCAGGCAGGGCCCAATGGGTTGCCGTCGCGATCGGTTACGGGCCGGCCCTGGGCGAAAGTCGACTGTCGCTCGGGGAGTTGGTTGACTTCGCTGACGCCGTAGCCCGCCGAGAAGGTGACGCGCGGTTTGCCGTAGAAGCCCTGGCGGGTGTTGATGAGCAGGGCGCCGTTGGCGCCACGCAGGCCGTAGCGCACCTGTCCGGCCGCACCGCTAAGAACCGTCACGGATTCCACATCCTGGGGATTGATATCGATGCCGCGATTCGATTGATCGACGCCGCCGATGCTATTGCCTACTTCGGAATTATCAATCGGCACGCCGTCCAGCACGAGCAAGGGGCCGTTATCGCGCAGCAGCGAGCGGTAACCCCGCAGGCGGAAGGAGGCCGAAGCGCCCGGAGAGCCACTGGAACCGGTAATCAACGCCCCCGTAGCCTGGCCGTTAAGTGCGTTGATCAGATTGGGTTGTTGCGCGTCGCGCAATTGGTCTCCGGCTACGCGGTAGGTCGCATATCCCAGGGCGTGCTGGTTTTTGGGCCGAAAAAGGGGCGTTTGCACCCGCCGGTCGAGTTGCAGGCCTTCTTCCAATTCCACGTTGAGTTTGGGGTAAAGCCCTACCTCCTGTTCCAGGGTTTGGTATCCCCGCTGGCGAAAAACCAATACGCTGCGATCTTCGGGCATCCGTATGGAGTAGGCGCCGTCGATACCGGTGGATGTTTGGATGGCGGTGCCCGATACCTGCACTTCCACGCCGGCCAATGGAAAGCCATCCTGCCCGCTGACCAGGCCGGTGATGGTGCGCTGGGCGCATAATGGGAAAGTCAGTACGGGCAACAATAGCCATACAATGAGAAATGATCGCATAATTTGGTGGAATGGTGAATGGTGAATAGCGGCCGGCCCTACATAGATTTATAGTCTAACAACGCAAGATTTGTGAATTCTGACTTGCTCTTTTTCCGCC
>CAYWHT010000388.1:0-532 GCA_964458135.1 uncultured Saprospiraceae bacterium
TAGCAGCGCTAAGGGCGGCGGTTCTTTAACGCCGGATAAAGGAAAAAGCGCTCCTGGAAAACCGACAGTTATTGATTGCTCATCGCTAAGTCAATCCCACTCATCCCACTCATCCCAATCCTCACTATCCCATCCGCCAAACCGGAAGGTGATGGTGCCCATGGGACTGCGGAAGTCGGTATCGTTGAGGCCGTTGAGCTCGTCGATGCCGGTGACGATGCGGTAGCCGCCGCTGAAGGCGACCTTGAACCAGGTGGCGAGGTTGAGCTCGAAGCCGGCCTCGGGCGTGATGAGGAACATATCTTCCGAAAAGCGAGTTTCGCCGCCGTTGCGCAGGCGCGTCTTACCCCAGCCCATGCGGGTGCTGATGTAGGGGTGAATCACCCGGTCCTGGAAAGGCGTGTAGCCGAACCAGAGGCCGCCGTGTTTGAAGTGCACGTCATAGTTGACGCCGTCGAGCTCCACGTTGGGGTTTTCGGTGCCCAGCCCGTAGCCGCCGAAGAAGAAATCGTTCATGATGAGCGCGCCGCCA
>CAYWHT010000388.1:542-4797 GCA_964458135.1 uncultured Saprospiraceae bacterium
CCGACGTCGCCGATGGTCTCCTCCGCCACCGAGCTGATTTCTACGATTGGACTCCCAAAGGCGCCCCAGCGGCTGACGTCGCCAAAAAGGGTTTCCTGCTGGGCGTAAGTGAATAGGGGCGTCATAAACAGTACGAGGATAAGCGATTTGGTGCGCATAGCCATTGTGTGTTGTTGGATGGTTGATGGATTGGTTTATTCCTTGAATCATTCTACTTTCTACTTTCGAAAGCGATCCGTGTAAAGGAGCCGATAAGCTCTTAGTTTAATACCGCTCTCACAATCAATAAATTCCCACTAAGAGGGCGCAATTGTTTGAACAGTCTTATTCACTAACCACTACTTACCAGGCAACTCACCACACCGCCGCTCCAAAATTCGGCCATCCCAGACCCTCCTCCCACTTTATTAGCCAAATGCCCGCTTTTACTCGATGAGCGCATAGCGAACTTTACCCGCCGAGAAGCTGTACTATAATTGAAGTTATAAATAGGGGTAATTTCTTAGTAGATTTCTCGCAAACGATACCATCAAAGCAAACCAGCTATGGCAACGATGAACTTTGAACAAGCAGTCATCCAAAGGAGCTACGACCTTCCCGTCGTCGTGGATTTTTGGGCGTCCTGGTGCGGTCCCTGTCAGGTATTGGGCCCCGTTATTGAGGAGCTGGCCCGGGAGCAGCAAGGCCGCTGGGAGTTGGTCAAGGTCGATACCGAAGCCAATCCCGACATCGCGCAGCGCTACCGAATCATGAGCATCCCCAACGTCAAGATGTTTTATCGGGGGGAGGTGATCGGAGAATTCCAGGGCGCTTTACCGCGCCCATCCATCGAAAAGTGGCTAAATGAATATCTGCCCGACGAACGGCAGGATGAATTGCAACAACTCCTCAAGCAGGTGGAGCAAACCGGCAACGGGGAGGCCGTAGAAAAACTGCTCGGCTTCGCCAGGGCCAATCCCGACTACAAGGAGGCCAGTCTGGCTGCCGCTCGCCATCTGGTGTTTTCCCGCCCCGAAGAGGCTAAAGCGCTGGTTAAAGAGATTACAATGGCCGACGACTTGCACGACCAGGCCGAAGATATACGGGTGCTCGCCCGCTTTATGGAGTACCTGCCCGAAGATGAGTTGCCGGTTGACAAAGCCCTGGCTACCGGCCAGGAAGCCCTGCAAAGAAACGATCTCGAAACGGCCATCCAGGCCCTCATTGACGCCACCACGCTCGACAAAAATTTCCGCAATGAGATGCCCCGCCGCACGGCTATTGCGCTCTTCCGCCTCCTCGGCCCGCAGCACGAGGTGACGAAGAATTATCGCTGGAAGTTTGATATGGCGCTTTATTAGAGTAGTGGGTAGTTGGACGCGGCATGGGAAGGCTGTTCCTCCGGAGCGCCAAGCCATGCCGCATCCAAATACTAACTACCCACTACCACCAACCACGGTAACAAGTCACTCTGGTCAACCCGGTAAATTCTTCAACTTCTCTCGGTTCTTCACCTTAATCGCTCCATCCACCACTTCAATATACCCGTCTTCTTTAAACTCGGTGAGCATGCGGATGACGCTTTCCTTGGCGGTGCCCACAATGCGGGCGAGGTCATCGCGCAGGATGTGGATGTCGCCTTCGTGTTCCTTGTCGCTGAGGTAGAGGACGGCGTCGGCGACGCGTTTACGCACGGAATTGTAGGCCAGGTTGAGGAGTTGTTGTTCTTTTTCCTCGATGTTGCTGGCCAGCATTTTGATGAGTTGGGAGGAAACGTCGCGGTTGGCGTTGATGAGCTGGGCGAAATCGTCCTTGGGGACGAGCGCGACCTCGGTTTCTTCCAGGGCGGAAGCGGATTCGGTGTATTCTTCGTCCTTGATGAGGGCGAGGTACCCCAAAAATTCTCCGGCGCCGTAGATGTTGATGATGTACTCTTTACCGTCTTCGTTGGTTTTGAAGAGTTTGACCTTGCCGCTTTTGATAAAGAACAGGTAGCGGGGATAGTCGCCTTCTTCGAAAAGGAACTCCCGCCGTTTGTAGATGCGCGTTTTGCGTTCGTTGGAAAGTTTTCGGAGCTCTTCGTATCCTTTGGCTTCGTCGATGAAGGCGCGCAGGCCCTGTTCGGTCTGGTCGAATTGTTCGCGCAGACGCTCGCTTTTATTGAGGCGGGTTTCGATGACCGAGAGGAGCTCGTCTTTGTAGAAGGGCTTGGTGATGTAGTCATCGGCGCCGAGGTTCATTCCGCGGCGGAAGTCACCTTTTTCCGCTTTGGCGGTCAGGAAGATGAAGGGGATGCCCGCCGTGTCGGTGCGCTTGCTGAGGATGTTGAGGACGCCGAAGCCGTCGAGGCGGGGCATCATCACATCGCAGAGAATGAGGTCGGGCATTTCGTTCATGGCCTTTTCCACGCCGACTTTCCCATCTTCGGCGAGCGATACTTCGTACCCGTACAGTTCCAGTATTTCTTCGAGGTTTTCGCGTACTTCGGCATTATCTTCGATCACGAGGATTTTCTTCATGTGCTTATTGGCTTATTTTAAGATGCTGCATTAGGACTTTCTTTTAGGGGGATGCGGATGTGAAAGGTGGTTCCGACATCCTGTTTGCTTTCAAAACTGATTTCTCCTTCCATTAATTCGACATAGCGCTTAACGATATTGAGTCCTAAACCGGTGCCCTGTATGTTTTCTACGTTATGGGCGCGAAAAAAGCGGGTGAAGAGGTGTTGCTGTTCTTCTTCCGGAATGCCGATGCCCCGATCGGCGATTTTGACTTTTAGCTCTCCGTTTTCGGATTGGAGTTGGAAATCGATGGGCTTTTCGGCATTCGAGTATTTAATGGCGTTCGACAACAGATTAAATAAGATGTTTTTGAGGAATTTTTTATCGAGATAGACTTCTTTTTCTTTTTCCGGGCCGGCAAACTGGATTTGCTGGCCGGGTTTGAGCAGGTTATGGACTTCGTCGAGGGTCTCGTCGCAGAACGCCTTCAACTCGAAATGCACGGGCTGGTGTTTGATTTTGCCTTCTTCGAGTTTGCTGAGCGAGAGGAAGTCATTGAGGATGCCGGTGAGGTTGGCGACGGCCGATTTGATGCGGCCGGTATGCTTTTCGCGCTTGGGTTGTTGGTCTTCCCGCTTATAGGCTTCGAGCAGGTCGGCCGAAGAGAGAATGGTGCTCAGGGGAGTGCGGAATTCATGGGAAGCCATGGAGACGAAACGCGATTTAAGTTCGCTGAGTTGCTTTTCCTTTTCGTAGGCTTTGCGCAATTCCTTTTCATTTTCGCGCAGGGCCTCTTCGGCGGCTTTGCGTTCCTGGATTTCGTATTCCAGTTGGCGATTGATGTTGAGCAGTTGGTTGACGGCTTCGGCTAGCTCTTCGGTGCGCGTTTCCACGCGTTCTTCCAGTTCGGCATTGAGTTTTTTGATTCGCTTTTCCGCCTCCCGCTGCTCGGTAATATCGATGCCGGAAGCGATGAGGCCGGTGACTAGTCCGTCGCCTTCGCGGTCCCGGATGAGGTTGTTGTGCCAGGCGAAGTGCCGCTGGTGGCCGTCGCGATCGTGTACAATGTATTCCATGTAGGGCATGAGTTGCCGCTTGCCCGACATCATGCGGCAAAAGCTCTCCCTAACGGTAGCGCGATCCTCTCCCTTGAGGACGAGGTCGAACCAGCTTTTGCCGATCAGGTCCCTTTTGGGTTGGCCGAGGAAAGAACTGCCCTTGCGGTTGATGTCGGTGATGTGGCCTTCGAGATCCAACACGACGTTGAGCGTATTGGCCAGGTCGAAGTACATCCGGGCTTTTTCTTTTTCTTCCCGCAGGGCTTTTTCGGCTTCTTTTTGTTCGCTCAGGTCGTGAACGATGCCCGTGAAAATGCGGCGTTCTTTGAGGTTGACTTCACTGATGCTCAATCGAAAGGGAAAAAGCGAGCCGTCTTTACGCATGCCTTTAACCTCCCGCCCGATGCCGATGATGCGCCGCTCGCCCGTTTCCAGATAGTGCCGGATGTAGTGGTCGTGATTCGACCGGTGGGGTTGGGGCATAAGGATACTGATATTGTCCCCGATCAATTCGGTTTTCCCGTAGCCGAATAGCTCCGCGGCCGCGTCGTTAACGGTTTCGATGATGCCCCGCTCATCGATGGTGATGATGCCGTCGGTAGCGGTTTGTATGATAGCCTCCAATCGCAGCGCGGTATCGGAGGAACGGTTGCCGTGAGAATAGAGCTCCAAAGATCCTGCAATTTGATTTGTCCGAAATCCTAAACAATAGTACAC
>CAYWHT010000389.1:0-4785 GCA_964458135.1 uncultured Saprospiraceae bacterium
CATGGTCGGGCAAGCCTACAGGGCGCTGACGTGATCACAACGATCATTTTTCACCTTAGTTATGGCAGCCCTTCAGGCTGCCTGAAAAGGGGGGTGTAAAACGTAGCTCCCGGAGGGCAGGCATGCCATAGGACTTATAAGATGGCCTGCCTGCCTGATCTTCTTCACCATTTCTCATTTTTTCTTAATTTCCCCCACCCTAAAGAGCATTCAAACCTTACGGTAACCATGAATCGAATTGACTTAAGCATAGTGATCACGCTCCTGGTGATGATGCCGGCCGTTCTGTTGGCCCAACAAATCCAGTTTGAAGGCTGGCTCGACGACGAGCACTACCTGATCTCCAAAGCCGCCAACGGCGGGGAATTATTCAAAGTAGCCGCAGTCGGCGGTGAAGAATCGCCCTACACTGCTGCGGCGGAACCACAGCCCGAAAGCCTGTTGCCGTCCGGTATGTCGGTAACCCGCTACAATTCGACCTACTCGGAAAGCGGCCGCCATTTGATTCTCAACGAAGACAACGACCTCTACCTGGCCTCCCTGCCCGATAGCAGTTTCCGGCGGCTGACCGGTACCCCGGCGCCCGAAAACAATCCTACCTTTTCGCCCGACGAAACCAAGATCGCCTACACCCGTGAACATAACCTCTACGTGCTCAACTTGGAGACCGGCCTGGAGCGCCAGTTGACGACCGACGGCTCCGACCTCATCCTCAACGGTTACGCTTCCTGGGTGTACTACGAAGAAATCCTCGGCCGCGCATCGCAGTACAAGGCTTTTTACTGGTCGCCGGATAGCGAACGGATCGCCTACCTGCGTTTCGACGATGAGCCGGTGCCCACCTTTCCCATCTATCACCACGAGGGGAATGACCGCGTTCACGGCTATTTGGAGATGACCCGCTACCCCAAAGCGGGCGACCCGCTGCCCGGGGTTCAACTGGGCGTTATTGATTTGGCGGATGGAAAAACCACCTGGGTGGATCGCGAGGAGGAACTGGTGTATACCGCCTGGATATTCTGGACCCCCGATGCCGAATCGCTCCTGTTCCAACAAATGAACCGCGACCAAAACCACCTCAAAATTTTCGCCGCCGATCCGGCCACGGGCGAACGGCGCGAAGTATACCAGGAGCGGCAACCCACCTGGGTCGAATTCTACGAAGAGCTGCACTTTCTCGAAAATACGCCGGGCTTCCTATTGCGTTCCGACCGCGACGGATGGCGCAACATCTACTACGTCGGGCTCAAAGGCCAAAGCTTGCGCCCGATCACCAAAGTAGACTGGGAAGTAATCGGCATTGAGAGGATCGACGAAGCCAATGACCGGCTGTTCTTTAGGGGTACGGGAGAAGACCCGGTCGATGAGCATTTCTACCGCATTGGCCTCGACGGCGCCGGTTTGAAAAAGCTGACCGGCGCCTCCGGCGCTCACAACCCGGAGCTTTCTCCCAACGGATCTTACTTTGTAGATCGCTTTAGCAGCCTGCAGAACCCCGGCGAAACGGCGGTGTACGATGAGGATGGGCGACGCCTGCGCCGAATCAGCCGGGTGGAGAGTGACCCCAATGCCGAAAACGGGTTGACGGTGGAGTCTTTTACCATTTCTACCGAAGACGGTTTTGATCTGCCCGCCTACTGGGTATTGCCGGAAGACTTTGACGAAAATAAACAATACCCGGTCGTCTTTTCCATTTACGGCGGACCGGGCTACGGCGGCGTGTCCAACCGCTATCGCAATTTCAGTTACAACCCTCTGATCGAAATGGGCGTCATCCACTTTGTCGTGGATCATCGCGGCAGCGGAAAGTTCGGCAAGAAGGGGCTCGATTACCTGCACCGCAACCTCGGCAAGTGGGAAATGAACGACTACATCGAAGCGGTTAAGTGGTTGCGCAAAAAGGAATTTATCGATCCCGAACGCATCGGCATCTCAGGCTCCAGCTACGGCGGCTACATGTCGGCCATGGCGTTGACTTACGGCTCCGGCTATTTTACTCACGGCATCGCCGGCCTCCCGGTGACCGACTGGCGGCTCTACGATAACGTTTACACCGAACGCTACATGGATCGCCCCGCCGATAATCCTGACGGCTACGCCTTCGGCTCGGTCATGAGCCACGCCAATGAGCTCGACGGCCAATTGCTTATCGTTCACGGAGTCATTGATGACAACGTCCACCTCCAAAACACCATGCAGCTGGTCAGCAGCCTGCAGGATAAGGGTAAAGATTTTGAAATGATGCTCTACCCCGGCGGTCGCCATGGCTGGGGCGGGCCCAAGCGCTTGCACTGGATAAATTTAGAACAGGAATTTTGGAGGATGCATTTCTTTGAGGATGCAGCGGGGGATTCGAAGCCTTAACCCGGATTATGCATGAATTCATCTACTGCGGGATCCCAAGCTCGGGAACCATTTTGGCTTCTCGTGACGAAGAACCTATGCATAAGCCGAGTTAATGGAATCTGCTTGCAACAGGAAGGGCGGAAATTAGCGATTTAGCGCTATTTCCGCTGATTTGTTGGGCCCTGCGGCCTCTCCGCGGGGCGTCGTATTTGCACAAGCTATAATCTCCATTCAACGCGCGCGATTCGCAGCACCCCTTATTCCCTTCCCTCGGGAGCCGGTTGCCCCAGAAACGTCAACACCCGTTCATTGAAGGCCTTATGATTCTCGATATTCGGGCTGTGCCCTACTTCCGGAATGACCGTCAATTGGGCGTTTTCTCCGAAGTATTGTTTTAGTTTTTTGCCTACGGCCAGGGGGATAAGCAGATCGTTGGCCCCCCAGATTAATAGCACCGGGTTTTCGGTTTTCAAATAGAGCTGATTGAGGAATTGTTCGTTGCGATAGAGGTAATCGAGTAGTTGGCGTTTTTGGGTGCGGCGGTCCTGGTAGTAGTAATCTACGATGCCGGCCGCGACCTTGTCATTGAGCTTGGGCGGATCGGCGAAGGTGAGCTTGAAAAGCCGGCGCAGATCATCGCCCGTTTCCGGAAGGAGCAGCTCTTGTAAGGACTCCCGCCCGAATTGTTGGGCGAGAGAATCACCGTAGGTTGTGGAATAGTATTTTAGCGGGCTATCGCTGATGATCAGCTTTTTTACCCGGTCGGCGTATTTGGTGTTGAAAATACCCGCTACAATGCCGCCGTAGGACAGGCCGAGTACGTGGGTTTTCGCCATGCCCAGGGAATCCATCAATTCGGCGAGCTGATCGGCCTGGAATTCTACCGAATACACGTTGCGTTCGGAGGTGCTGCGACCAAAGTGCACCAAATCAGGAATTAAGAGGGTGTATTCCTTACCCAAAGGCTTTAACTGTTCGGTCCACTGCAGTTTAGGCTTGGGCGCGAAGCCGTGGATGAGCAGCAAGGTGTCGGGGGCATCCCCGATCATGCGGTACCCGATTGCGGATTGGGACAATTCCGCTTTTTGGGGAGTTCCGCCCCGCCGCTTGTATTGGCGGTCGGTTTTGTTTTCCATGTAGCGGGGTACGTTGCAGGAGGCCAGGAGCAGCAGCGCTAGCAAAACGGCGAACCAAGGGTGGGAAGTATTCATGCGTTACGGATTTATAGCCCGAATTTAAGACGATCCGGGGGCGGATGCGGAGGTTTGCGAGAAAAAATGTAGATTCGGGATGTAGAGGCGCTGAATTTCCAATTTTCAACCACAATTGCAAAGCATGTCCGCCATTCGCCCACGCTTTCAAATGGATCTTCCCTACACGCCCGAAGAAGTGCTGGGGCGCATCCGTTCGGGATTGGCGCATCCGGAAACGGGCGTGCGTGGTCTGCTGGTCGATCACCACGTTACGCTCAAAATTCCTGCCGAGGAAGAGCATTTTTGGTCGCCCCAGCTCAGCCTGGAAGTGGAAGGCACGGAGGCCGGAAGTCGGGTGCGGGGGTTGTATGGTCCCAAACCTTCCATTTGGCTGATGTTCGTCTTTTTTTATAGCTTCTTGGGCTTCGTTTCGATGATTATCGCCATTATCGGCTTTTCGCAACTCAATTTGGGCTTGTCGGCCGGTATCCTGTGGCTCCTCCCCATTGCGGGCATCATCTTTCTGCTGATGTGGCTGAGCGCCCGAACCGGGCAACGCCTGGGCCGTGATCAGACCAGGATTTTACAGGAATTTTTGTATCGAACAATGGAAAGTGACGATGTGAAAAGAACGATTGAATTGGACTATACGGATCGTCCTTCGTAGCCCACAAATCAACAAATCAACACCTTTAACCATGTCTCAACCCACCATGCAAGACCTCCTTCGCACCCTGCCCCAAAGTGGGAAGGTGGAATGGATCGGCATCCGGCCGGAAAAAAAGGCGCCCCTCACCGAGGTGGAAGCCGTGAAAGCAACGACGGAAAACGGCCTGGAAGGCGATCACTACCACGGAAAGAGCGGCAACCGGCAAGTCACCCTCATCCAGGCGGAACATCTGGAAGGCGTAGCCCGGATGTTGGGCAAGGCGGCCGTCGCCCCCCAGCTGACCCGGCGCAATATCGTCGTTTCTGGGATCAACCTGCTGGCTCTTCATAATACTCGATTTCGCATTGGTTCGGCCGTGCTCCAGGGCACGGGCTATTGCCATCCCTGCTCCCGCATGGAAGAAAACCTTGGCGCCGGCGGCTACAACGCCATGCGCGGTCACGGCGGCGTCACCGCCCGGGTGATTGAGGGTGGTGACATTAGCAGGGGAGATGAGGTGCGAATGGTGGAAGTGGTTGAAGCTTAGCCCGGATGATGCATGAGTTTTTCGTAGGGAGCGGCGCAAATGGTTGCCAG
>CAYWHT010000390.1:0-4771 GCA_964458135.1 uncultured Saprospiraceae bacterium
CGAGTAGGTAACTCCGGGGAATTTCGGCATAATTGGAAGGGTGGATACGCCCGCCGACCATTAAATCCTGGTCGCCATCTCCGTCGTAATCAGCGGCGGCCACGGCGCTAGTGCTGCTGCTGATACGGGGCAGGGCCGCCCGGTCTAATTGAAAATTACCCCGCCCGTCGTTGCGGTAAAGCTGGTCCTGGTAATAAGGAGAGCCCGCTTCGAATTCGCTGCCACCGTTGGCCAGGTACAAGTCCAGGTCTCCATCGTTATCGGCATCGAAGAGCAGGCAGCCGGTGGTCTCCTCGTGGTTTTTTCCATTTTCCAGGGCTTGTCGTTGAAAGCTTCCGTTCGCCTGCTGTAGAAAAAATTGACCGGCATTACTGAAGCTGCCCCCGAGGAAGAAATCTTCCCGCCCGTCGCCGTTGACGTCGCCACTCGCCAGAGATGGCCCCTGTTGGGAATGCTTGTGGGGCAGCAGGGGCTGTACCTTGAAGTCGGCGTAATGTTTTTCTTTTTGTTGGTAGTCGATGCCCAGGGCGTCGGCAATCTCCTCAAAAAGGGGTTGATCGTTGAGCCGGCGTCGCCGATCTTTTTTTTGCGTTACGACCGAATCGTATTGTACCGTCAGCACCTGATCGGCGGTCACGTTTTGTAGCGTCTGTATCCGGCCGTCGGGCCATTGAATCTCCAGGGAGTCCGCTACCGCGATGGTGTCCAAACCGAAATGGAGAATAGGTTCTACGGAAGATTGGTAGCCCCGGTAGGGGTTGCACTCCTGAAATTGTTGGCGCCCGCCGGCGTACAACCAGACTTTAGCTCCGAAACCGGAGCGATTGCCGGCCGGTCCTGCGAGTTTAAGACGGAGATAATGCCTTGTCCCGGCCTGATTTTCGTATACGCAGGCGGGGGCGTTGGTATTGCTCACGATGTAGTCCAGATCGCCATCCAGGTCGAGATCGGCCACCGCCGCGCCCTGCGAATGGGTGGGTTGGGTGAAGCCCCAGGATGCGGTCACCTGCTCGAAGGTCAGATCGCCCCGATTGCGAAAAACCTGGTTGGGCAGGTAGGCGCCTTCGAGCTCCTGAATGGCCTCAAGCAAGGATGCCTTGCTGTTCTGGTTATAGCCCACCCGCAGCATGGTGTTCATCTTGTAGGAGGCGAAATCCATATTGGTGATATCGCGTGGGTAGCCGTTGGTGACCAGCAAATCTTTCCAGCCGTCGTTATCCATATCTGCGAGGAGGGCGCTCCAGCTCCAGTCGGTGCTGTGGATGCCCGCTAGCTGGCCGATTTCGCTAAATACGGGTTGCCCGTCGGGGGTAAATCCCCGGTGGAGTTGTAAGGTGTTGCGCATGTACTGCGGGGCATAGCCGGTGACCATTTCCGAGCGGAAGCGATCGTAGTTGATGGAACCGATCATGAGCTTGCGGCGGAGGTTGTCGGGAGGGAGCATGTCCAGGGTGACGATATCGGGAAGGGCGTCGTTATTGTAGTCGGCCACATCATTGCCCATGGCGGAATAACTCGTGTGGCGGAAGTATTCGGCGGCCCGGTCTTCAAAGAGGCCGTCGCCTCGGTTGATCCATAATAAATCATTGGACAGATAATCGTTGGAGACGTAGATATCCGGCCACCCGTCCTGGTTGATGTCGGAGACGGATACGCCCAGTCCGTAACCCTCCTTGAGGATGCCCGCCCGGCGGGATACATCCGTGAAATGCCCCCGGTCATTGCGGTAGAGGCGGTCGGTGTTGGGGGACTCACCCTTTATTTTTTTCTCGCGAATGACGTTAGGGCCGAGCTCCATGGTGATATTGGTCAGGAGGTAAACATCGAGATCCCCATCGCGGTCGTAATCGAAGAAGGCGGCATGGGTGGTGTGGCCCGTATCGGCAAGGCCGAATTCCCGGGCGCGTTCGCTAAAGCTGCCATCCTGATTGTTGATGTACAATTGGTTGGCCCGGCGTTTGGGGCCGTAGGGGCCGGCGCAGGAGATGTAAATATCCGGCCATCCGTCGGCATTGATGTCGACCACCGAAACACCGGCCGCCCACCGGCCGCGCGTGTCGATGCCGGCCGAAGAGGTGACGTCTTCGAAGCGCAGTTCCCCCCGGTTGAGGTAAAGCCGGCTGTTGACTCGGTTGCCCGTAAAAAAGATATCGGGTAACCCATCCCGGTTGAAATCCCCGATGCCGACCCCCGCACCGTTGTAGAAATATTCGAAGGTTAAAATATTGAGTTTTTCGGTTTCCGAGAGTTGATTGGAAAAGTCGATTCCGGTATGCTGCACGGATCGGCGTTTCAGGCGGGGTATTGTTGGGGAATCTTCCGTATCGGCAGGCGCGCAGCCCGATAAGTAGCAAAAGAGGGCCATCAGAACCGGTGCAAAGCGTCTCATAGGGTCAGATTGTAATGGCAAAATTTTCATCAAAGTTAAATAATGCGTTTTAAGTGCAAATTAAAACTGTATCTGAGCGCCATAATTGGGTGTTTTGTTTGCTGATAATTGACTTTCAGTGATTTAATCTGATTTAGATGCGTGTGAAGAATCCATTTGTGTAAATCTATTATTAATTATTGGCTTAGTTTAAGTGAGCTTTTGGGGTGGTGAGTAATTAATTTTACTTTTGTGAAAGTTGAAAGCGGGGTGGTGTGATTAAGCGTAGAATCAAAGTCTGATCATTTTTTCCTTAAAGTAAAAAGCCATGAATAGGCTTACCGCTCTAATCCTTTTTTTAAGCTTTACGCTCTGGCTACCTGCACAGGAGCCCTTCCGGCTGGCGATTCTCGGCTGTCACAAGCAATTTGAGCCGGCGCCGGCCCTGGTGCGGTACGTTGCGGCGGAACCCGATCTTTGTTTGTGGATCGGGGATAACGTGTACGCGGACACCGAAGATGACATTACTTTTATCGACAGTTGCTACCAGGCGCTTCGGGCTAAGCCCGCTTTTCGCCAGTTAAGGGCGTTGCCTACGCTGGCCACCTGGGACGATCACGATTACGGGCTCAACAATGCGGGTAAAGAGTACGCCCTCAAAGCGGAAAGCAAGGCGCTGTTTCGTTCCTTTTGGGGTTTGGAATCGGAGATCCCCGCCGACCGGGACGGCATCTACTACGCTAAAACCCTGGAGCGGGGAGGAAAGCTCGTGCAGTTCATCCTGCTCGACGTGCGCTACAATCGCGATGCTCCCCAAACCGACGGCGATGTGTTGGGAGAAGCCCAATGGTCCTGGCTCGAAAGGCAGTTGTCCCAACCGGCCGATTTGCGGTTGATCGCTTCCGGCTTTCAGATCTTGCTGGATGAGCGGGCCGGCTCCGAAACCTGGGCCAAGTTTCCTTCCGCCCGGCAACGACTGTTCGAAACCGTACGGAAGACCCGGGCGGAAGGGGTGATCTTTTTGACCGGCGATCAGCACTACGGCGAGGTCAACCGCCTCGACGGCGCCATGGATTACGATGCGATCGAACTGCAATTTGCCGGCATCAACCAGATCGAGGATCCCGAATGGAATCCCTTGCGGGTAGCGCCGGTCATACAATCCAAGCACAGCTACGCCCTGCTCGATATACAGCTGCAAGAAACGGAGCGCGAAGTTCCCCACTTGCTTTTCCATATTTACGATGCAATGAACGATCAGCGGGAGTTGACCTACCGGGTTAATCTGAGTGAGTTAACTTTGAAGGTCGACTTTAATCCCATCACGCGTTTTGCCGGGGAACACCGGGTAACATTGGGTCAGCCCTATTCGCGGCTCGTGTTGCGTTACACCCTGGACGGCGCCGTACCCGATGCGAACGATCCGGTGTATACCGATCCCATTCGCATCGACCGGACGACTACCGTCAAAGCCGTGTTATTCGACCGCGATGGCCGGCCGCGCAGCCGGGTGATGGAGCAAACGTACACTAAACTGGAGCCCCTGCCGGCCATGCAGCCCCAATCATTGAAGCCGGGCTTACGGTATGCTTATTTCGAGGGTTCGTTTACCCAACTGGAGGAGCTACAGGAGGCCGAAATTGTGGAGGAAGGCGTCGCGCAAAACTTTGATGTGGCCGCCACCGCCCGGCGGGAGGATCACTACGGCCTCATTTACGAAGGATATATCGATATTCCCGCCGACGGCGCTTACACCTTTGAACTTTATTCGGATGATGGATCACGCCTTTATCTGCACGACCAATTGGTGGTGGATAACGACGGTTCGCACAGCGCACGCCTGCGCAGCGGATTGGCGGTACTTCAAAAAGGCCGGCACCCGCTGCGCTTGGAGTATTTTGAAGACTATAGCGGAGAAACCCTGGTGTTAAAGATGGTCGATCAATCTGGTGACGTGCGTATTTTGGAGGCGTCAGACTTGTTTCACCCATAATATTTAGGTTTTGCGTTACTTCATCCTACTTACGGGTTTATTGTTGTGGGCCGGCGCGGCAGCGGCGCAGATTTCTTATGCACACGCCCATAACGATTACGAGCACGAGCGCCCACTGCTCGATGCCCTGGATTACGGTTTCACCAGTGTGGAAGCAGACGTGCACCTCATCGACGGTGAGCTTTACGTGGCGCACGATCCGCCACAGCGTAAAGATCCGGACCGAACACTTCGCAACCTCTACCTGGAGCCCTTGCGCAGGCGCATCGACCGGCAAGGTGGCCGGGTCTACGCCGATTACGCGGCCCCCTTTTATTTAATGATCGATATCAAGACCGCCGCGGAGCCTACTTACCGGGTTTTACGCGAACAGTTGTCAGGCTACCGCGACATATTGACCACTTACGCTG
>CAYWHT010000391.1:0-4755 GCA_964458135.1 uncultured Saprospiraceae bacterium
ACCCAGAAATCCGCTGAGAACGGTGACAGGTAGTTTTTGCATTTTCTCTTTTTTTAAGAAAAATTAAATGCCCCTCCGGTGTCAATACGCAGCAGCAAGCGGGACTGCCCGGATTGCTGCACCGCCGGGCTGCGGTGGAGGGCTGCCCCGTATCGGCTTTGCTCATGCAGCGCCCCTTTGATCAGCAGAACCTCACCGGCATCTGCCTGAAACACCCCACCTGGGTCTTTGACCATTTCTTCATTTGTACCCTTTGCCACTTTCTGGTGGTCAATCGCATCGGGGCGCACCCATAGGGTTCCCGGGCCGTGATAGGTGCATAGCAGCCGCAGGGTATTGATATCGGTATGAAAGCGGCGGCACATGTCTTTCTGTACTTTGCCGAAGAAAAGCTGCAAAGGCTGGTTGTCCATCAAGGCCGCAAACCACTTCGCCTGACTCAGCACCTCTGCTCTGAGCAAGGGGTAAATGCCAGTCTGCTCTAATCGTGCCGGAAGCTCTTCCACCGGCCCCGAAAAGCGGAAGCTTTCCCAATCGCTGTTTATCAAGTCGAGTGACGCTTCAGTCAGTGTTGCCGGAAGTACTCTCCGCCAGAGGCCCGCTTGATATTCTGATTCGTGGATGGACCGCAGTGCAGCGCGGTTTTCGCTTTGCAGGCAGCCTGTGATGGATAGCGTTTCATTTAGCATGAGTAATATGTTTTCGCAATGCAACAATGTTGCAAATATAGAAATCAATTCTCATAATTTGCAACGCTGTTGCATAAAAGAGCAAAAAACATGCGGATACGCTATTGCTTTACACTGCTGATATACCTCCCTGCTTTTTTGGCAGCTGCCCAAGAAAACATTGACTGGAAGCTGCTGTCAAAGGTGCGGTTCAAAACCGCCATGACTTCTGACTGCTCCTCCGCGCGCAGAAAAGCAACGCCGCCCATGATTTTGAAATCTTTGTATTGTGGGAGTAACTCTTTGACTTGCCCCATCTTGTCCAAAAAAATTTCTTGACACCTTTAACACGCAAAGTCGTCTTCACTTCTATGATGACGATCTCTGTGGCATCGTATGCTAAGATGTCGAATTCGAATGACTTCCCATTTTTTCCCTTTGCGGCGGGTGGAAGTATCAGTGATGTGTATTCCCCGTTGCCGCAGTTGCCCCCATACTTACCGATATTCAGGGTTTTCAAATTCCCATCTTGAGCCATCATCCCATGCTTTGCGGGAATTTCCGTAATTGGGGTAACCGCCGTTTGCCTTTAGCATAGAGGCTAAATGCAGTAAGTTGTAAGTCATGAATGTGGTATTTCTACTGGTGAAGTCACTATCGAATCCAACGGGGGTTTCCAGTTGTTCCCCTCGCCATTCCTGGTCCCCGTAGCTGGGGCCAGGGCCAACATCGTCTATCCATCCGCAGTCGGCTTGCGGCGGGATGGAGTAGCCGATATGCTGGAGCGAATACCGTACGCCCACCGCATTCACTTTGTCCATCTGCGCAATATCCAACGCAACGGGCAGGGCGATTTCTTTGAATCCCCCCACCTGGAAATGCTGCCGCTATTTTGGGCTTGCAAGTTCGCGATCCCCAACGCAGCGCCGAATGTATAGTCCGCCAATTCAGGATTCACAGATGTTGTCCTGGCAAACTATAAAAGCAAGTGACAAATAGCAGGAGTCATAACATTCACAAAGACCGTAAACATATAAAAGGATATCACCCCTTTAATACTTGCTTTTCCTATGACAGTAATTACGTTGCCGAAAAACAATAACATACTTATAAATGTAAATTGATAAAAGTATGGCGTGAAGTACATGGCGATAAGGGAGATTGGCATAATCGCACCAATCAAAGTAGTAAAAGATATGGAGTACCATAAAAACTCCTTTCCCTTCTGGCTGTCGCAAAACTTTTCAAACCGGCTAAGGATAGTCTTCCGAGTGGGAGGACCATGCTTGTTGTCCAAAGATTTCGAGCTAAACATACCTTGTTCATTTTTTAGTGAAGCCATCTATTACGAAGGAATGTTGAAGCAAGGGAGCCTCATGACCTTCTACCATAAAAATGCAGCTACCGAGAGCGAACTACTTATGACCTGAATCATAAAACATGATCAAAGAAGAAATCTTAGACCAATACGGCGCTATTACTAAAAAGCTCAGCAAAGGAGAAACGCTCTTTCAGGAAGGAGAGACGCCAATATTCTATTACCAGGTGCTGAGCGGGGAGATGAGGTTGGTGAATTACAATGAAAAGGGGAAAGAGATGATTCAGGGGATCTTCCAAAAGGGGGAAGGTTTTTCCTCTCCCGCAATAATTGGTGGTTTCCCGGCTTGTTCGAATGCAGAAGCAACCATGCCTACCTCTTTGATTTGTCTGGAAAGAAGAAGGTTTCTGAAAATGCTGTCAGAGCATAATGATATTAGCTTAATGTTGCTCGAACACATCTCTAAGCGATTGCAATATAGAACCCTGATTGCCAAGGAAATTAACTGTCATGAGGCGGAGTTAAGAATTCTTAACTTGCTGAAGTTTCTGAAAGAAGAATCCGGCCAGGAAGGCGAATATCGAGTTTCTTTAACCCGGCAAACTATCGCAAACATTATCGGATTACGAGTAGAAACAGTAATAAGGGCCATCAAAAATCTAAAGGACAAAAAATATTTGAAAGTTAAAAATTCCAAGCTTTACCTATAGCTTGCTGTTTCCAAAGCGCAAACCCTTGACGCAAGAACGACAGCAGCGCAGCAAACCTCCCCCTTTCGGCCGGAGTCGGGAATTACAGGGGGATTCGGCAAGTAAGGGAGCGAAGGCGTTTATTGAAGAACGGAAGGAGCAATAGCATAGGTAGTTGGTAAGGGCTCCGCAGCTAAGGAGTCCTTGCCAACTACCCACTACTCACCACCCACTACTTATAATCCACCATCTGATCCTTAAACTTGCGGATTTGGCGTTTCATCTTATCTGAGGCGTCGGCCAGCGCGCGCTCGTAGGAATCGGATTCCGCTTCGGCGAATAGCGTTTGGCCGGGAACTTCCATTTGCATTTCCACCGTTTTGCCCATCGCCTTCTGATGCCTTTTTTCTTGATCTTTAAGATAGACCCGGGTGGTGGTGACCCGGTCGTAAAAGGTGAGTAGCTTATCGACTTTTTCGTTGATCAGTTGTTCCAGGTTCTCGCTCAACTTAAAGGGCGCTTCGATTTGTACGTTCATGCTTATCTCGTTTTACAATTAGTTTTAATGTTTCGGATACCCTTCGCAATAAAGGTACCGGGCCGGGAGGTTTGTATCTTTGACAAAGATCACAGGGCCCGATGATTTCTGTCAATTGATTGTTAAACAGTACCCGCCATGACGCTTAACCAACATACAAAATATTTTTGCCACTACAACAAGCACCTCCGGCTTTATGATTGCGTTTTAACAGCTTGTTTTCTAACCATGCCCTTATTCATTATGGCCCAATCGCTCGGTGGCCATTGGGAAGGGACGCTCTCCCAGAGAGATCGACCGTTGAAGTACTATTACCAATTGGATATACGACAAGACGGAAAATCCGTTTCGGGTGCTTCCTTTTCTTTGTCGCCCGATAGTAGCGGTTACGCGCGCTTCCAAGTAACCGGATTGTGGGAAGACGGGCAACTGGTGCTGCAGGAAATTCGCCAAACCGAGCCCGAACAACCCCGCTGGTGTCTCAAATACGCTATCCTAACCCTGGAAGAAACCGATACCAGCTACCGCCTAACCGGCCCCTGGGAAGCCGAAGATTGCGTTCCCGGTCAAATCCGGCTGACCAAGCCCAAACAATTGCAAGCACGCACCGTGGAAGAAGAAGTACCGTTCGATATCAAAGGGCGCTGGACGGGCAGCCTCTCCCAGTCGGATCGGGATTACGGCTTTTTCTTCGAGACGACCCTGCGCCCGAATGCCGGCGGAAACTCCTATATCGTCTCCGAAGGCAATGGCGGCAGCGCTCACCATGCCCTGCAATGGAGCTACGATTCCACCCGGCAGGTACTCCGCTTCCGGGAATCTAAAGTCACCGATAAGACGGACGCGCGTTGGCCCTGGTGCATCAAAAACGCCAGGCTGAAGTTGAGGCGTGAAGGTAGCCGGTACGTATTGGAAGGACCGTGGGAAGGGTACATCGAAGGCCAGGATGCCGAGGATCCGCGAGCCCGTTGCGCCAGCGGACGCCTGTTACTGGAAAAACCGGTGCTTACCCGGCAGGTCGTTCGGCAAGTCCAGATCGAGTCCGAAAAATACAAGGCCGGCCAGGCCCGCCAAATTAAAGTCGAACGGGTATTGGAGGTGCAAAACGACCGGCTGCGCATCCGGGTCTGGGATAACGGCACCGTCGACGGCGATGTCGCCACCCTTTTCCTCAACGGCGAGAAAATCCTGGACCGGCAACTCGTCACCAAACGAAGAATCGCCATACCGGTTCAACTACGGGCTGATAACAACTTCCTCATCCTCCACGCCGAAGACCTCGGCGACATCACCCCCAATACAGTTGCCGTCTCCGTAGATGACGGCGTCAAGGAACAAACCATCATCCTGAGTTCCAATTTGAAAGAAAGTGGGGCGGTGATGGTGCGGCGGTTTAAAGTAGGAGGGGGTAAGAAGTGATGCCAAAATTAGCCCGGATGATGCATGAGTTTTTCGTAGTGAGCGGCGCAAAGGGTTGCCAGGCCTAGTACACAGTGTACTAGTCGCTCGCAGGAATGAGCCGCGCAGGCGTATCCCCAGATA
>CAYWHT010000392.1:0-4748 GCA_964458135.1 uncultured Saprospiraceae bacterium
CAGTAAGACCGCCCTGGTGTTCAACCCCGCGGGCTTCGACACACATGTGGCGGGCTTCCACGTAGACGGCGACGTCTTCGGTTTTCAGGGCGCGCTTGAGCTCTTCGGCGATTTGCACGGTGAGTCTTTCCTGGACTTGGGGGCGGCGGGCGTAATATTCGACGATGCGGTTGATTTTTGACAATCCGATTACTTTTCCGTTGGCGATGTAAGCCACGTGAGCCTGCCCGTAAATGGGCAGGAAGTGGTGCTCGCAGAACGATTTGACCTGTATGCCCTTTTCGACCAGCATTTGGCAATAGTTGAATGTGTTGTCAAAGAGGGATACTTCCGGTTTGTTGGCCGGGTTGAGTCCCGAGAAGATTTCCTGAACAAACATCTTGGCCACCCGGCGTGGGGTGCCCTGCAGCGAATCGTCTTTGAGATCGAGGCCTATCGTTTCCATAATCGAACGGAAGTGTTCCTCGATGCGATCCATTTTTTCGTCTTCGGATATTTCGAAAGCATCAGGTCGCAATGGGGTATCGTGGGAGCTGGTGGCGTGCTGGTTGCCCACGGCTTCGATCACTTCTTTCCAGGCGCTGTGACCGTTGACTTTTCCATTACCTGCCTGCTTGAACTGATTCATAGATTTGGAGTTTGATCGGTTATGTTTTAAAAAATCAAAGGCATAAACGCGGCTTTTGCTGCTTTTGTTTAACTTTTCGATTGGGGATTGCGCCTGCCGGCCAAATGGTCCGGACCGCGACCCGCACGCTTACAAACCAATTATTAAGACAATGAAGCATATCCACCCGGCTCCGCTCATTTTGATAATGATGTGGTTAGCGGCCGCTTGCGGGGGCTCTGCTACGCAGGAGGGATTTGCCGACTGCCGGTACGGTGAGCCCGAGCCCATCTTCAACGAAAGCATTCCGCAAATCCAATCACACGACTTTGAGCTTAACAAGCGGAAGGGCATCGAGGAAATAGACTTCACTTCGGGGGAGGAACTGACCATCATACAGTCGGGGTGCGACACCATCCGGCAAGATTTTCAATTCCGGCTTCCGGGAGATTACCGCGACAAAACGGACATGTTCTGGATTACTAAGACCGTTCAGGAGTTTCAACGTCTTGGTGATTTGGGGCCGGAATACCTCGCCTTTGCTTCCTGGAGTCAGGCCATTTCCGAAAAGGCCGACGCCATCCAATTATCCAAAAGCCAGCAGATTCAGCCCGGTTTTTACGTGACGATCGAAAAAATTGTCAGCGCGGATCACGCCCTCTTGATTGTCGTGTTGTCAGAACGGCCCTGACGCAACAATTCTAAGCAATATACAACAATTTTACATTTTTAATGTAATGAATTTCAATAGCTTAATCAAATAGTTGACAAAAAACTTTCTTCGATTTGCGCGGCTATTTCCATCCAAAATTTTTGGCTTAACGAGGTAAACTTGTTACCTTTACTTGAGCGACCGGAGAGAAGAAAAAAACAATGGAAGGCAAGCATCAAAGGCTGGCTACTATTTCTCCCCTTTTCAACAAGGCCTTTTCCTTCTGATTGTTAGCTCCCACTTAAATGAAGTTTGCTTCTAAGCAACCGGCGGTGTAGTGTTGTACTATAGCCGCCCTGTAAGGTAATAATTGTACTTAACATACAGTATCAGTAAGTTAGACAAGCTCCGTTGCCCGGGAGGCAGCGGGGTTTTTTTGTTGCCAACCCATATTTTGCTCCTTTCCCAAGGATACCTATCTTTGATTCGTTTTAGAACTTGCCCAGCCTACGCCATACATTCAGATCGCTATTTCCGGCAAGTTTTCACCGAATCATGAGCATTTGCGGGGCCATGCCTCGCCAAATTAAACTAATCAACAAATATGAACTACGATTTGATCGTCATTGGCAGCGGGCCGGGTGGCTACGTTGCCGCAATCCGCGCTTCTCAATTGGGCATGAAAGCGGCCGTCGTAGAACGGGAATCCCTGGGCGGCATCTGTTTGAATTGGGGATGTATTCCCACCAAAGCATTGCTCAAGAGCGCGCAGGTTTTTGATTACATCAACCATGCCGACGATTACGGAATACAGGTCAAGGAAGCCCAAGCCAATTTCGAGCATATGATCAAGCGAAGCCGCGACGTTGCGGATGGCATGAGTAAAGGCGTCAATTTTCTGTTCCGCAAAAACAAAATTGACACGTTGGAAGGCCACGGCCGCCTTCTGCGTGGCAAAAAAGTAGAAGTCACGGATAAAGACGGCAATAAAAAAGAATACGGGGCGGAGCACATCATCATAGCCACCGGCGCGCGGGCCCGCGAACTGCCCAACATTAAGATCGACGGCAAGAAAGTCGTTGAGTACCGCAAGGCCATGTCGCTGGAAAAGCAACCCAAGAAAATGGTGGTCGTCGGGGCCGGAGCAATCGGTACTGAATTCGCCTATTTTTACAACACCATCGGCACCGAAGTGACGGTGGTGGAATTTCTGGAACAGGGTTTGGTGCCCCGTGAAGACCCCGAAGTGTCCAAAGAATTGGGGAAAATTTACAAGAAAAAAGGCCTGCGCGTAATGGCCAACACCGCCGTAGAATCCGTTGACACCAAAGGGCGCGGCTGTAAGGTCACCGTTAAGAACCGCAAGGACGGCAAGAGCGAAGCAATCAATTGCGACATCGTCCTGTCTGCCGCCGGGGTCACCCCCAACACCGAAGATATCGGATTGGAAACCCTCGGCATCGAGCAGGAAAAAGGCATCATTCAGGTTGATCCTTATTACCGGACCAATGTAGCGGGCATCTACGCGATCGGCGACTGCACGCCCGGCCCCGCCCTGGCCCACGTCGCCAGCGCCGAAGGGATCATTTGCGTGGAGCAGATCGCCGGCTTGAAGCCGGAACCGCTGGATTACAACAACCTGCCTTCCTGCACCTACTGCGTGCCGGAGGTCGCTTCGGTTGGCTACACCGAACAAGGCGCAAAAGATGCCGGCTACGAGATCAAGGTGGGCAAATTTCCCTTCTCGGCTTCCGGTAAAGCCAGCGCGGCGGGGGCCAAGCAAGGTTTTGTCAAGCTGATCTTTGACGCCAATTACGGAGAATTTTTAGGCGCCCATATGGTAGGCTACAATGTCACGGAATTGATTGCGGAAGTGGTGGCGGCCCGAAAGCTGGAAACTACCGGGCACGAGATCATCAAATCGGTACACCCCCACCCCACCATGAGCGAAGCGGTGATGGAAGCAGCAGCGGCGGCTTATGAGGAGCTGATTCACCTGTAATGGAAAAACAGCCCAAGACATCCAGGCCCCGATCGCGACCGGCGCCGGTCGCGATCGGGGCTTTTTAGGAGCCGATGCCCCGGATGCGTTCAAAAATGCGTTCGATGAAGCGTTTGTCTTCCGTAATGATTTCGGCATCGCCTTCCATTTCCCGGCTGGGTTCGATGAGCCGGCCGGTGGTAGTGCGCAATTCCTGGTCAAAACGCACGTGCACCGGTATGGCGTTTTCGGTGGTCGGCACTTTACCGATCCAGGAAACTTTACCGGTTAGCGCGCCAAATTCCTGAAACGGGTAGCTTTTGAGCTTGACGATAACCTTCTGGCCGCGTTCCACCTTGCCCGATCCGCCGTCTTTGAGCTTGATCTTTCCAATCGTTTCGCTTTGGTTTTGGGGCACCACCATGACCAGCGTATTATTGGCGGAGACGTACTTTTGTTCCTGGATGTTTTCGGGAAAGTAGACGACCCCGTCAATGGGGGCCACCATCAAATTCTCCTCTTTCCAGGCCTCCACGCTGCGCTTGAGCTTGAGGAAGCTGTCGAGTAATTCATTGGAGGCGCTGAGCTGGCGTTCGCGCTTACCCTCCCGCACTCCGGTAATCTGAGAGCGGATGCTCTCGATTTCGAATTCCTTGCTTTTGATGGAGGATTCGATACTCTGCATCTCGCGTTCCAGCGTGAGCACTTCTTCTTTGGCTTTCCGCAGGGTAGCGTAGGGCAGTGCGTTTTCTTCAAAGCGGCGTTGGTAACTTTGCAGGCGCACGCTGACCATATCGATTTGTTCGGCCAGCTTTTCTTTGCGGCGTTGATCGAATTCGATGCTGCTGCGGATTTTGCGGCGTTGTTGCTCCAGCTGCCGGATGCTCATTTTCTCGTACTTTGGCGAGAGCATCAGTTGCAGCTTTTCCTGCTTTTCGATAAAGTCGTAAAACTCGTCCTGCAACTCGTTGCCGAGCAACAAATCGCGGGGCAGCTCAATACTCATCAGGGTGGGGTCTTCCATATTTTCCACGGCCAGCAGATAGTCTTCCAACACCAGCACATCTTCAAACTTGGCTTTCGACCGGAACACCAGCAGAATTTGATCGGCTTCTACAGTATCTTCGTTGGACACCAGGATGTGCGATACAAAGTTGGAATTGGCGGGCTGCAACCGCTGGGGAGGCTCGGAGGTGGTAATGGTGATTGCCCCGTCTACCACGTCCGGATACTTCACCCAGTAGCCAACCCATCCCAGTAGTACGACGGTAACCATAGCCACAATGGTGCCCCAGCGCACCATCCAGCCCGGCGGGGTGCCCAGGATTTCCTGGACTTCTTCGCTTCTGATCTCTATTTCCCGTTGGTTTGTGCGATCCATAGTCTTTCAATCCACTTTAAGCTCCCAGTTCCAGTTGGTTGCGCACCAATTGATAATAGGCTCCCTGTATATAGGTCAGTTCTTCGTGAGTACCCTGTTCGACCACTTCCCCACCCTCCAGCACTAC
>CAYWHT010000393.1:0-4722 GCA_964458135.1 uncultured Saprospiraceae bacterium
GCCGAAAAAATAGCGGCGTCATATTTTCACAAATCCTGAGTTGTCAGACTATATGGTATCCCCATTATTACAATATACCGGGGTCTGCTTATCTTTTTCTTTTCGGATGAGGTCTTCAATAATGCTTTCTATCCATTTGAATTGGTTTCCGGAGTTTTAATCCAAAAAGCGGTCGCAAAAATTCGATCCGTCGAATCAACAATTCGTAGGTCCCGTAACAACCAACACCGGTAAAACCCAAAACCGCTAAGAGCTTCACCATCGCCGGTAAATCCATTGGGAAGAAGATAGTAGATCCCAAATACAAAAATAGCATGTGCAGAATATAGATGGGATATGAGGCCTGGGTTAAATACCCAATGGCCGGGCTGGGCCTATTCAAATACCGGTGCCCAAAGGCGAAAACGGTGAATATCCAAAAATTCGATTCAATAGCCGTTACCATATTGGGCGCCTTCAAATCGAAATAGAACAACCGGAGTAAAAATAATCCGATTGCCCCGAGCAACAACCACCATCTCAGGCCCAGCACCTGCTTCCAAAAGGCCTCACCGGAAAATACGATAAGGTATCCAAACAAAAAGGCCAGCAATCCCAACCAGAAGCCGTGGAGGGTCAAGGCGTAAAATTCAAAAACTTCAGGGTTCACCCCCCCTTGCTTCCAGTGCAAAAACAAGCAGAATCAAAAGCACCCCCCACGGCTTGCCAAAAAATTTCTTTACCGACAGGCCGAAACGGCTTTCCGGGTTCCGTTTCAGAAAGTAGAAGAATGGGGACAGGACCAACACATACAGAAAGATGTTACCCAAAAACCAAAGGTGTACCGGGTGGGGAGCATACGCTAGATCTTGGTGGTAGTAATGCTGCCAGAGCAGGATATGAAGCGGTACAATCGCGACTACACCAAATATAAAGGGAATCAATATGCGTTGTGCCCTTTCCTTGATCAAGGCTTTCCAGTTGCGTTTACGCATCGCAAAACACACCCCCATCCCGGAAATATAAAAGAGGATGGGGATCCGCCAGACGTTAAGCATACCCATAGGAATCCTAAGCCAGTCCAACGTTTCGCCGTTCTGAATAAACCCGATAAATACTCCGTAGGATTGAAACCCAATCGCAATGTGGTAGAACAACAACCAGATCGCAATTACGCGCAACCAATCGATATCGAATCTTCTTTGTGCAGCATTTTTTTATTTAGCGGATAGTGTTTTACCATTACAGGCTATTTAACGCTCATTAGCATAATCCTTCAACATCTGAGCGATGACGGGTCGCGCCGCCTTCAGCTCATCGTAATCGAGTTTCAAACCGAGCAGCCCCAGATCTTTACTCACCTGATCGTAGATCGGTTTCATTTGATCAAAGGGCGCGGAAACATTTGCGAGGGGTGTTGCGCCGTAATTGTTTTTGATATTCAGTTCAACGCCGGCATCCAATAGCGCCCGCACAATCTCCGTCCGACCAAAAAAAGCGGCGGTATGCAAGGCCGTCGAACCGTCGCCACTTACAGCGCCAAGATCCGCCCCGCCCTCGATGAGCGATTTAGCGATGGCCGTATTTCCGAAGGTAGCCGCCACGTTTAGTGGAGTCGAACCGTAAGCGTCTTTCGCATTGACATCCACGCCGGCCGCGATAAGAAGCGCGGCAATTTCCGTTTTACCCAGCGCGGCAGCGGCGTGTAGGGCGGTCGAACCAAAAGCGTCTTTTTCGCTTAGATCAGAATTGGCGTCGATGTGCCGTTTCACGGCTTTTTCATTGCCGGTTAATACCGCTTCGTGGAGGGGCATGGAAGGCGCTTTTGCGGTAAAGCCGGAGTTTTTTGGTTCTCCGCCGCCACCTTTTCCGGCGATGCGGATAAAGCGATGAAGCACCTCAAAGCGTTTTCCGAAAAAGAAAATTATCAATACTGGTACGTTTTGCTTGTTGAGGATGATCCAATTATGCGGCAAGTTGCCACCCATCCGGAATACAGAAAAACGGTGGAAAAAATAAAGCGTAAATTCTGGACACAGCACCGGGCGTTGAGGACGGTTTTGCAGACTGAAGAAATTATTTAGGGCGTCAATACCTGTCGACCGGAATAAAGCAGGCGCCCCTCCGGATTAAGCACCCGCAGGATAAAGATGCCGGTGGCCTTTGGCGCCGTCACCAAACCGTCGTCGCGTTTTTCTTCCAACAACAACCGACCATTGAGGTCGTACCATTTGATCTGGTAGACCGTTTCTTCGGGAAGATTTTGCACCCGTAACTGCCCGTTAGCAGGATTGGGAAAGACCCTTACCGTCTTCAGGCCGGCCGGGTCGGAGCCCCCTGTCTGACGCCAGCGATCGAAAAGGCGCTGCAGAGAATCGATCGGCTCTACGCCCCGGGGCGCCTCGGCCACGTTCAATTCCAGATAAGGATGGTTGCGGTTGTCATCGGGTTTGAAAACCCGCAAAAAAGCGGAAGTGGAAGAAGTGCCGGCGCTTGCGCAACGCGCATCCGCTCCGACCACATTGGCGCCCTGCATGGCGGCCATCAGACGTTCGGCCAAGGTACCCGGCGTACGAAGGAACCGGCTTTCCATGGAGTCCAGCACTTCCGGTCCCTTAAGGATGTTACCCTGGATGGCGTAGGTATCGCCGGTGCGGTGGCCCTTCCATTCGTCGGCCCCCGCGCCGGTAAAGGCTGCGCTGCGGGGTTGGCCTTGCGAACTGAAGTCCACAATGCCGTATTGCCGGAAGGCGGAATTGTAATTTTGGGAAAAGCAGCGGTCGTTATCGATCAACCAATCGATCGTTTCTTGCGGTGAGGCGCCCCGCTCCAGTTGATCGATCGCGTTGAGGAGATTGACGTGGGGAGAGATGCAGATGTAGGCCTGGGCGTTGACCGCACCCCGGCCCGGCAAGATGCCGCTCAAAATAATGACTCCACCGAAACCGGCGGCGCCGGGAATGCAGCTGGCGCCGGCGCTGCCGATTTCACCGCTTTGCGGGTCGATGGCTACGATGGAGAAGGTGTCTTGGGCGGGGAGCGAAGACCCATACCCAATTAAAATAAAAACAGAAAAAAATAGGTGGAAGATTTTCATGAAATGTCCTGACTTAAAATCAACAGATCACTTCCCCAAAATAAACTATATTTAACCAACTGAAAACATCACCAATGCGATATCTCCCACTTTTGCTCCTACTCCTCCTGCTGGGCTGCAAACAACAGGAAACCCAAACCGATCTCCCCCGCTGGGAACAACGCGCCGCCAACACCACCATCATCCGCGACGACTTCGGCGTGCCCCACGTCTACGGAAAAACCGATGCCGACGCCGTCTTCGGCTTACTCTACGCCCAGTGCGAAGACGACTTCAATCGTGTGGAGCGCAACTACATCTGGGCCATCGGCCGCCTGGCGGAAGTGGAGGGGGAGGAAGCCCTGTACAGCGACCTGCGCGCCCGCCTGTTTATGACCCGGGAAGAAGCCATCGAAAAGTACGAGAATAGCCCGGATTGGCTAAAAGAATTATGCCAGGCCTTCGCCGACGGCGTCAATTACTACCTGCACACCCATCCCGAGGTGGAGCCCCAATTGCTTACCCGCTTCGAACCCTGGATGCCCATGTACTTCAGCGAAGGCTCCATCGGCGGAGATATCGAGCGGGTGTCGACCCGCGGCATCAAGGCCTTTTACAAAGATAAGCAGTCCCTGTCCCGGAACGAGTGGTTGAAAGATCAACAGCTCCATCCCCAATTCGAAGAAGAACCCAAAGGCTCCAACGGCATCGCCATTGCCGGCAGACTAACCGAGTCGGGCAACGCTATGCTGCTGATCAACCCCCACACCTCCTTTTACTTTCGCGGCGAAGTGCACATGGTCAGCGAGGAAGGGCTTAACGCTTACGGCGCCGTCACCTGGGGGCAGTTCTTCATCTACCAGGGCTTTAACGAAAAAACGGGCTGGATGCACACCTCCACCTATACCGACGTCATCGACGAGTTTGTGGAGGAAGTAAAAGAACAAGACGGCGAACTTGTCTACCAGTACGGCGAAGAAACCCGGCCGGTGGAAACTTTGTCCGTAACGTTGAAATACAAAGAGGGCGAGGAAATCCAGGAACGTACCTTTCCCATGTACCGCACCCACCACGGTCCTATCACGCACATGATCGACAGCCAGTGGGTGGCCACCGCGCTGATGTGGGAGCCCGTAGACGCGCTGCGGCAATCCTACGCCCGCACTAAGCAAAGCAACCACGCGGAATTCCGGGAGATGATGGGCATGCTTACCAATTCTTCCAATAACACCGTTTACGCCGACGCCGACGGCAGTACCGGTCAACGCGCTGCCCGAAACGTTTGACGACATGCCGTTCTGGTACTCGCAGACGGAAGGCGACTGGGGCTACCCGGCGCTGTGGTTTGTCACCGGTGGTGGCGAAGAAGGCAACTGTCTGCAGGTGCGGCGCGATGGCATGGGCTCTTCGGTCCGCCTGCTCCGGTATACCGTATCGCCGCATACCGACTATGAAATCTCCGGCTACATGCGCTGCCCGCAGTATGACAAGCATGTCGAATACTGGATGGAGTTCGGCTACAAGCCGGGCGAACACCAGGCCGATTCGTTCAACGCCGATGCCAACTCGTGGAACATGATTCAGAAGTTCAGCTTCAGCGGGCAGAACGGCAACGGCGATCAGTGGCAGCGCTACGCCGACACGTTCAACTCCGGAGACAACTCCGT
>CAYWHT010000394.1:0-4691 GCA_964458135.1 uncultured Saprospiraceae bacterium
TAATCAAAAAATGGCTAATTTTCGACTCAAAGACCAAACCCGCAATGGGTTCAATCCAAAAGCGTATCCTGCACGGTATCCAAGATCGAACGCACTTCCTGTGCCGTCGGGGCTTGGGCGTAGATGCGCAGTACGGGTTCGGTGCCGGAAGGGCGTATCAAGACCCACTGGTCGTCGCCCAGCCAGAATTTAAAGCCGTCGGTGGTCTCGAGCTTATGGACTTTGTAGTCGCCGAAGGCTTTGAAGGGATCCTCCTTACACTGTTGGATGATGGCTTGTTTTTGTTCTTCTTTGAGGTGGAGGTCGTCGCGATCGAAGGCGAAGGGGCCGACGTATTCGTAGACTTCCTGGATGATTTCCCGGAGTGACTTACCGGTTTTAGCCATAAATTCCATAATCATCAGGCCGATCCAGATGCCGTCGCGTTCGGGAATATGGCCTTTGACGGCCAGGCCGCCGGATTCTTCACCACCGACAATGACATCCTCGCCGGCCATAATTTCGGCGATGTATTTGAAACCGATTTTGGTGATTTCGTATTCCAGGCCGAAATGTTCGGCGAGCTTGCGCAATTTATCGGTTACGGAAAAGGTGAAGACGACTTTTCCCGTTGCTTTTCGGTATTTGTACATGTAGAGGAGCAGGATGAGCAACATGTGGTGGGAGTCCACGAATTGGCCGTTTTCGTCGTACAACCCGATCCGGTCGGCATCTCCGTCGTTGGCGATGCCCATTTGCAGGTCGGGGCGATTGGCGACCAGTTCGGCCAGTTCCTTGAGATTGCGGTGGATGGGCTCCGGAGCCTGGCCTTTAAAGCCGGGATTGTCTTCGCAGTGAAGCAGCACCGCGTTGGGAAAGAGCCGAGCCATCGCGTTTTGTCCGGCGCCGTACATTGCATCGTAGGCCACCTTTACTTTTGCATCGAGGATGGCCTTGAGGTCGAAGCCTTCGGAAATGTGGTCCATATACATGCCTTCCAGATCGACGATCTCTACCAATCCTTCTTTTTTGAGTTGATCGAGGCTGGGGAGTTCCAGATTGGAGTTTTCCGGAATTTCGGCTTCTACTTCCCCAACTTCGGAGGGGATCATGGGGCCTCCCAGTTTGGACTTTAGTTTGAACCCATTATAGGCGGGCGGGTTGTGGCTGGCAGTGATTACAACCCCTATATCGGATTGGGTTTTGACGACCCCCAGTGACACCATGGGGGTGGAGACAAATCCGCGCGCCAGCTTGACCCGATTGCCATGGGCGCCGAATGTACGGGCCGCCGTCTCGGCGAATAAGCGCCCGCCAAACCGGCAATCGTGTCCGATGACGACTTGCTGAAAATTGCGCTTTTTCATCCATTTGGCGGTACCTTCGCTCACCCGGATGACGTTATCCACGGTGTATTCCTTGGCAATGATGGCGCGCCAGCCATCTGTGCCGAACTTGATTGTTGTCATATTGCTATTATTTTTGGCTTGGTTCGTATCAGAAGGAGGGTATCTTAATGTGCGTCATGATCACCGACCCAAAAATAGCAATTTGCCCCTATTTTGCTACATCGTAGCGGTGAAGAAAACCAGAAATGTGAGAGACACCTACCGACATAAAGGGTTGCGCCGCCAGCTGGTCGCAACACTGCGGGAGAAAGGCATTAAAGACGAAGCGGTCTTGCAAGCCATCGAGGCGCTTCCCCGCCATTTGTTCCTCGACAAAACCTTTGAAGAATGGGCCTACCAGGATAAGGCCCTGCCCATCGGCAGCGAGCAGACCATCTCGCAGCCTTTTACCGTGGCTTTCCAAACCGAATTGCTGAATATCCATCCCCGGGAAAAAGTATTGGAAATCGGTACGGGTTCCGGCTACCAGGCCGCCCTGCTGGCGCTATTGGGGGCCAGGGTTTATACCGTAGAAAGGCAGGCCCTGCTGCACCAGCAAAGCCGCCAACTCCTCGCCGCCCTGAAGCTGCAAAACGTACGCACCTATTACCGCGACGGTTCCCAGGGGCTTCCCGAACACGCCCCTTTCGATAAGATCATCGTAACCGCCGGCGCTACCGAAGCGCCCTCCAAATTGCTGGAACAGCTCAAAACCGGAGGCATCCTGGTCATCCCCATCGGCGCTGACGGTCAACGTATGCATCGCATCCGCCGCCTGAGCGAAACGGAATACGAAGAAGAAATCTTCGGGCATTTTCGATTTGTACCTTTGAAGCGGGGGTTGAAACGGGAGTAGGAGTAAGGTCTTAGGCCCTTATCTTCCATTCCGTGAAGGCTTCTGCCACCAAGGCCTTGCCCACTACTACAATTAACCCGGATGATGCATGAGTTTTTCGTAGTCAGCGGCGCAAATGGTTGCCAGGCCTGGTCGCTCGCAGGAAGGAGCCGCGCAGGCGTATCCCTGGATACGTTGAGCGGCGAATGACGAGGACGGCCAGGAATGGCGCCGCGTAATAGATCAATTCATGCATCATCCGGCTTAAGAGCTTATTTATAGTCTGTCAACCTAAAATTTGTGAATGCTGAACTGGCAGGCTATAGGTTTCCCCCTCCACCGCCCCTCTTTCTCCGTTCCTGAAAGAATTGCCGGAGCATTTGCCGGCACTCCGCTTCCATTACGCCGTATTCCACGGAGGTTTTGGGGTGTAACAACTTTTTACCCACCTGCATAAAGCCGCGCTTATCGTCGGCGGCGCCGTAGACCAGACGTCCCACCTGAGCCCAAAACAGGGCGCCGGCGCACATCACGCAGGGCTCGAGGGTGACGTAGATGGTGCATTCATGGAGGTATTTGCTGTTGAGGTAATTGGCGGCAGCCGTAATGGCGAGTATTTCGGCATGCGCGGTGACGTCGTTTAGCCGCTCCGTGCTGTTGCGCGCGCGGGCTACGATTTGCCCTTGGCACACCACCACGGCCCCAACCGGAACCTCCCCTTCTTCGCAGGCGATTTCGGCTTCCTGCAGGGCTTTTTTCATGTAGTATTCGTTACTATGGATACTGAGCACGAGTAGGGTGTTGTTGTACAGTTAGCGAGAAATTTAAGGAGGTATCCGCACAATCCAATCTTTCCGATAGGAATAATTGTTGTGACAGATATATTCGATCCGGATTTAACCGGACCGCTTTGCGTTTGTCAGTAAATTCAATAATTTTGCACATGGAACAGCTACAAAACACCATTACGGATAAATTCCTGGAGGAAGCGCTTACCTTTGACGATGTGCTACTCGTGCCTGCTTTCTCCGATGTTCTTCCCCGCGAGGTTGATATATCCACCAAGGTTACCCGCGATTTGCGTATCAATGCCCCCATTGTTTCCGCCGCCATGGATACCGTTACCGAGAATAAGCTGGCCATCGCCATTGCCCGGCAGGGAGGCATCGGCATGGTTCACAAAAACATGAGCATTGAGGAGCAGGCGGAGCAGGTGCGCAGCGTCAAGCGATCGGAAAGCGGCATGATCATCGACCCGGTCACTCTGGAGGCCGATGCGACCGTTGGCGACGCGCTGGCGCTCATGCGGCGTTTTAAGATCGGTGGAATTCCCATCATCGATCACCAAAACCGCCTGACCGGCATCCTTACCAACCGGGATTTGCGGTTTGAGACGCGTCTCGACCGCCCGGTAAAAGACCTGATGACCACCGATCACCTGGTCACCGCGCCGGTGGGCACCACCCTGGAACAAGCCCGTGAAATCCTCCAACGCCATAAAATTGAGAAATTACCCGTGGTGGAAAACGGCAATACCTTGGTGGGCTTGATCACCTACAAGGATATTATGAAGGTGCAGAACTATCCCAATTCCTGCAAGGATGAGTTCGGCCGCCTGGTTGTAGGCGCCGCGGTGGGTGTTACTTCGGATATGCTGGATCGCGTTTCGGCCTTGGTGCAGGTTGGAGTCGATCTTATTGGTGTGGACACCGCCCACGGTCATTCGCAGGGGGTGTTGGAAGCTATCCGGGAGATTAAGGCGATTTACCCCGATTTGCAACTCGTGGGCGGCAACGTAGCTACGGCCGATGGGGCGAGGGCATTGGTGGAGGCGGGGGTAGACGGCGTCAAGGTAGGCGTCGGGCCCGGCAGTATTTGTACGACCCGGATAGTGGCGGGAGTCGGCGTGCCCCAACTGACTGCCATCAACAACGCCGCCCGCGCCATCGAAGGTAGTGGCGTGCCGGTAATCGGTGACGGCGGCATCCGTTACACCGGAGACATACCCAAGGCCATCGCCGCTGGCGCGCATTGTATTATGGCTGGCGGCTTATTTGCCGGCGTGGAAGAAGCTCCCGGAGAGACCGTGCTCTACGAGGGCCGCAAATTTAAGATTTACCGGGGCATGGGGTCATTGAGCGCCATGAGTCTCGGTTCCAAAGACCGCTATTTTCAGGATGTAGAAGACGATATAAAAAAGCTGGTGCCCGAAGGCATCGAAGGGCGGGTGCCCTACAAAGGCACCCTGGCCGAAGTGATGGTGCAATATTTTGGCGGACTGCGCGCCAGCATGGGATACTGCGGCGCCGCCAACATCGAGGAATTACAGCAAGCACGTTTTGTGCGGATGACAAATTCCGGGGTTTCCGAGAGCCATCCCCACAACGTGACGATCACCAAGGAAGCGCCCAACTACAGCCGCCGGTAATCATTGCATCAGTGAACTACCCACCAACTGAAGATTGGTGGGCTTCGGGCTTCCCAGAGAA
>CAYWHT010000395.1:0-4684 GCA_964458135.1 uncultured Saprospiraceae bacterium
AGCTTACTCCGCCCACCCGTTCGGTTGGGTAAACCCGCCCGTTCGGTCGGGTAAATCTTGTCTAATCAAAAAATGGCTAATTTTCGACTCAAAGACCAAACCCGCAATGGGTTGATAGAAAGATCAGGCTGACCAATCTCAACTCTCCCACTGACCGATCTCATCGGCACCCTTTTATTCGCAACATTTGTTTGGCCTTTGACGCTCGTTATTGGCAAAAAATACCTCAGGGGCAACTTTTTAGCCAAGTCTTATAGCCAGACCATTGCGATACTGACTGGAAATCTTTATATTGATTGAGATACAGTTTATGGCCTGACAAGTCAGAATTCACAGATTTTGGGTTGGCGGGTTATAAGGTGTCATTAATTTGCTCCATAGCCAAATCCACTCTGAGAAGACTGCTTTAATTCAACGGTTGACCACGACTATTAGCTACCCTGTAAGTTGACGATTTCGATTGTCAGTCAGGATGTGTCCTTGTCTCGCACGATATGGAGATAGAAAAAAGGTGAAAATGCCCAGAAACTGATTAAAATCAACGATTACACTGATCAAGCGCATTTCATTCCCCGGGTCGGGCGGCTATTTTGGAAGGTGGAATCCTAACCAAAACAAGTTACCATGTGGAGACCTGATATTAAAAACCGCGCTTTTGATCGCATGGGAGAACGTTACTCTCCCATCATTGATTACGCTCACTTCTTGGGCCGCAGCTCTTTCGATATTCCCTGGGAAAAGCGGGAAGTTCCTCCCGCCCGGATTATCAAAAAAGAGGATCGCCTTTTTGAGCTGGAGCTGGCCATTCCCGGATTTACTAAAGAAGACCTGTCTATCGTAGTTCAGGATGATGTGCTCACCATCCGGGGAGAAAAAACGGATAGCCGGCGTAGCGAGGAATCGGAAGAAGAATTCATTATGGAAGAATTTAACTTCGATTCTTTTGAGCGTAAGTTCAAATTATCTCCAAGCATTTCGCAAGAGAAAATTACCGCCAAGTACGAGGAGGGCATTTTAAGGCTGACCTTTATCGATGTGCCGGAAGAAGAGGAAAAAGCTTATCAAAATATAAAGGTCGAATAATCATGATGCCAATCAACCCCCAATCCACAGCGGTAGGATCGAAGTCTATCCGGTCTCTGCTGCGAGAAGGCGCTATCCTTTTAGATGTGCGCACCGAAGAAGAGTTTGTGGGCGCCCACCTTCGTTCCGCCCGTAACGTTCCCTACGAGGAGCTGGATGCTTGCCTGTTCGAAATCCGCAAGTGGAATGTTCCGGTGATCGTGTACAGCCAACACGGCAAACGCAGCTGCCTGGCCACCATCAAACTGCGCCACTACGGTATTCCCGCTTACGACGGAGGAGCACGCGACGCCCTTCGCGAGGAACTGATCTGATGAGTAAACAGCGGTTGTTGGAGGTTGATTGCTTTGCTCCGCTTTCTAATTTCATTCTCCGGAAACTGCCCCGGAATGGATGCAGCATTCAACGTACATTTGGTCGGAGTTTAGATTGACCCATTCCTACACAAAACAACTGCCATGACCCAATTCATCAGAGCCCTGGTCGCCATGGACCTCAGCGAGATGGACGCCAACCTGCTTCGCTTTACCCGCCTGCTTGCGGGTAGCCTAGAAACCGAAAAAATTTACTTCCTGCACGTCATGCCGGACTTTAGCGTGCCCAAGGAAGTGGACATCGAATTCCATAAACTCTTTGCGCCGGAATATCCGGTAGATGAGAAAGTACGGGATAAGATGGCCCTGGATGTACAGGAGTTTTTTAACGACGCCGCCGGCATGGAGTTCGAAGTTGATGTACGCGAAGGCAAACCCTACGAAAAGCTCATCCACTGGGCCCAGATCAAGGAGATCGACCTGCTCGTCGTAGGTCATAAAGCCGAAAGTGAAGGTAGTGGCATTACGCCGCGCCGCGTTGCGCGCAAGACCGATTGCAACGTCTTATTCGTACCCGATAGGATTGCCGAGGACATCCGCAATATCATCGTTCCGGTAGATTTTTCGGAAAACGCCTACCGCGCACTGGATACGGCGCTGCGCCTGAAGCGACAATTACCCGACGCCGGCGTCCGCTGCCTGTATATCGTGGAAATGCCCCCCGTAGATTACTTCCACCGACCCTTTGACAATACCGGCTACGTGGAAATTCTGCGCAAATCGGCGCTCAACGCCTACCATAATTTCCTCAAAGAATACCGGATTGAGCCCAGTGAGTTAGCCGAAATCCAAATGATCAATAACGATTACGGCAACGTAGCCGCCCACATCAATGAATACGTCGACCAACAGCCGGCGGATCTCGTCATCATGGGCGCCCAGGGGCATTCGGCCATTGAAAACCTGATCTTCGGCAGCATTACCGAGCGGTTTGTGGAGCAAAACCTTTCCCGGCCGGTCTTAATCGTTCGGTAATACTCCACTTTTATTGGAGATATAAAGTTTCCCGAAAACCCGGGAAACTTTATATTTGCAAAAGCGAATAATCATTGCTCATAACAAGCACTACCCAATTTGAAAGCATTAATGGTCATGGTTACCGGCCTTCCGGGCACGGGAAAAACCACTTTTGCCAAAGAGCTGGCCGAACAGCTCGATGCGCAACATCTCAATACCGATATCATTCGGGATGAGCTGGGTAAGCGCGGACAGTACGATCCCGAAACCAAAGCCGCCGTTTACGACAGCATGCTCCGCAAAGCCGACTGGCTGCTCTCCGACCACCAAAAGGTGGTCATCGATGGAACCTTTTACCGCGCTGAACTGCGGGAACGCTTCGTAAAAATAGGCCGTAAACACCAAATCGACCTGCGCTGGATTGAACTGCGGGCCGATGAAGAGGTGATCCGGCAGCGCGTCTCTAAAAAAAGAGAATACAGCGAAGCGGATTTCAACGTCTACCAAAAAGTTAAAGAAGCCTACCAACCCCTCGAACAGAGTCATCTGGTATTGTGGTCCGACCAATTATCTTTGGAAGAAATGGTGGAGCGCGCCCAGGATTTTCTTATTTTACGCGCATGAATGAGCAGGAAATCGAACAAATCATCCGTGACCGAGCCTTCCCCGATGACTCCCGCTCGGCCCAGCTCAACGAAACCCATATTTCCTGGGTAATCCTTACCGACAGCCGGGCCTACAAAATCAAAAAACCCCTGCAGTTTTCCTTTCTGGACTTTTCTTCGATCGACCAGCGTCAGTATTACTGCCGGCGCGAATGGGAACTTAACGCCCGCCTGTCACCGGAGATGTATCTCGATGTCTTGCCCGTTGTTCGTGACGAGCGTGGCTACTGCCGCATCGGCCGGGCAACCGGCGCCGAGCTGATCGATTACGCCCTGCAAATGCAGCGTATGGATGAAAAAAGGCAGATGAACCACCTGCTGCGCGCCCATAAAGTAAGGCCGCAGCACATGGAAGATATCGCCCGCATCCTGGCCAATTTCCACCGGCAGGCCCGGCAGCTTCCCGCCGAAGACCGCGTGGACATGCAGCGCGATTTCGCCGACATTGCCGCCGTATCCGATTTCCTTAAAACTTTCCTGGGCGCCGAAGCCGCAGACCTGATCCGCCGGAGCATCGATTTCACCGATCAACAACTGCGTCGCCACGAGCATCGCTTCCAACAAAGGGCGGCGGCGGGCTACTACGTAGACGGCCACGGGGATCTGCACTCCAAAAATATCTTCCTGCTAGAGCAACCGGTGATCTTCGATTGTATCGAGTTTAACGATCACCTCCGCCACCTGGACGTGCTCAATGAAATTGCCTTCTTCTCCATCGATCTGGATTACTACGGCCAGGAAGATCTGCGCGACCACTTCCTGAAGCACTACCTCGAACACCTGCCCTGCATCGAAACCGAAGAAGACTGGCGAATCTATCGCTACTACCTCCTGTACCGCGCCAATGTGCGGCTAAAGGTAACCAGCTTGCAAGCCAGCCAAAAGGAATCAGTAACCGATGCGGAGCGGGAAAATATTCAAGCCTACTTCCAACTCTTCAGTCGGTACTTCTACGACCTGCAAGCGTAATCGCAGTTCTTTCCGTGGCCTTTGCCCTTCCTTTAGTCAAACAATTGGGGATGCTGATATAAAAGAATGGCGGGTAGCTGCCCAATAGATTAATTTATGCTCATCACTTTTTGATTCCTAAGCAAACAAAACAACATGATGCGCTTGAGTAAAAAAATTTTCGGCATCCTGACGTTGTGCTTAATAGGCGCGTCCACCCTTTTCGCCTCCAACGTCAGGACGGGACAGGACGTCCGTATTGATGAACCGGTCAGCGGCAACCTTTACACCGCCGGTGGAGACATTCAAATGCTCGCCCCCATCGGCGGGGATATTGTAGCCGCCGGTGGGGAGATCACCGTGCGCGACTCGGTTGCCGGTGATGTATTGATCGCCGGTGGGGAAATCACTCTAAACGGATTTATCAGTGACGATTTGCGCGTCTTCGGCGGGGAGATCGAAGTCAACGGCAGCGTTCGCGGCGATTTGCTGGTTGCAGGCGGCGAGGTGACCCTGGCGCCGGGGGCTACCGTCTATGGCGACCTGCTCGTCTCGGGCGGCAAGATAAACATTAAAGGAGCTGTTCGCGGAAAATTGCAGGCTGCCGGGGGAGAAGTCGTCCTTGAAGGACCGGTAGACAGCGACATCGAACTGCGG
>CAYWHT010000396.1:0-504 GCA_964458135.1 uncultured Saprospiraceae bacterium
TCGTCATCACGAATGTCGAGTTGCTGCCCTCGGATACGCTGCGGCTGATGCGTCAATCCTGCAATCCGCAGGATACGGGTCGCACGGTTGAGCGACTCACCAATGCCTTCGGTTGCGACAGCTTGGTGGTGACCGTCACCGAATTGCTGCGGTCGGACACCGTGCAGGTTGCCCGGCAGTCTTGCAATCCTCTCGATACGGGCGTCGTAACCGATCTTTTCACCAATAGCGTCGGTTGTGACAGTCTGGTCATCACCACCACCGCGCTGCTTCGCTCTGATACGGTAAGGCAGGTACGGGAAAGCTGCAATCCGCAGGATACGGGTACGGTGATCACCCGACTGACCAATCAACTGGGTTGCGACAGCCTGCTCATCGTTAGGACCCGCTGGGCGCCGCTGGATACGGTGCGCCAGACGCTGCAAACTTGCAACCCGCGGGATACGGGCGTGGTGGTCAACACCTTCACCAAGGACGCCTTCCAAAAGGGCCGGCTCACCATCC
>CAYWHT010000396.1:514-4663 GCA_964458135.1 uncultured Saprospiraceae bacterium
ATACGATCTCGGCGAACTCCGCGAAACGGAAATCACCTTCACCAGCCGGAAAGGATGTGACAGCACGGTGGTTCAGCGCACCCTATTATCAACCAACCAGGAATGTGCGCCGGCAGCGGGAGTGGTTACGGCGCCGCCCCTATGCCGGGGGGAGCGAAGCGGCCGCTTGTTGGTCGTGCCGGAAGCCGGGCAGTCCCCTTTCCGGTTACGCCTGGAAATGCCGGATGGCGGCGAACGCCTCGCCCAACCGGACGAGCTCGGAGATTCCCTCTCCTTCGATGGATTGCCGGCCGGAAATTACCGTTTGCTGCTTACCGATCGCTTTGGCTTTTTGCAGACCTACACGCTAAACATTCCCGAAGGCCCGCAACCCACCATTAGCGTAGCATCACCGCCGATTCCCTGCGAAGGGACGGAGACCACTTTGACGGTATCCGCCGGGGCGGGTTTGCCCCCTTATGTATATTCGATCGATGGGGGGCGGACATTTTCCTCGGAACCTCTCTTCCAGGAGGTTGGGCCCGGTCGGTATGAAGTAGTCGTAGAGGATGCCAGCGGCTGTCGTAGCGAGCAGGATACAGTGCTGATTAAAGATCCGGGAAGGTTGGAACTGACGATGGGGCCCGACCGCCGCATCCAACTTGGTGATTCGGTGCGACTCACCCCCCAAATCACCGGTGACGCTCCAACCATTCGCTGGATGCCGGATTCCACCCTGAGTTGTTCGGATTGCCTCAAGCCCGTGGCCCGACCCCTCCAAACTACAAACTACCGCCTGACCGTGACCAACGCCGGAGGATGCGAGCTTGCCGGTTCGGTTACGATACGCGTACGCACCGATATCGAGGGGGTTTACATTCCAACGGCTTTTTCGCCCAATGGGGATGAGGTTAATGACGTGTTCCGGGTTTACTGGGATAATTCGGTAGAAGAAATTCGTTCCATGCAGATCTTTGATCGTTGGGGAAACAAGCTCTTCGAGGCGGAATCCATGATTGCCTGGGACGGCCGGTTTCGGGGAAAGCGTTTAGAATCGGGCGTGTACGTATGTCTTTTGCAAGTACAATACAAGGATGGACGCCAAGCCTGGCTAGATCAAAACATAACCTTGCTGCGCTAACCTCCATTCCCTACCTTTAACCCAAAACCATCCCAACCCGATGCTTCAAGCTATGAACGACCTCGCCCGCAGGGGCGTCCCCTTTCTATTCATCATCGATTTCGAACAGCAACAACCCATCATCCTTCCCCTGGAGGAAGCCGCCCGCCGCGGCATCTACTATAACATCAACGGCCAGACCAACTGGCGAAAAGCCCCCCTGCGCCTCGCCGGGCCCATCCGGAATAAATACCCGGTTTCCTTCGCGGAATACGAAGCCGCCTTCCGCTACGTACAGCGCGAAATCAAGGCCGGCAATTCCTACCTCGTCAACCTGACTTTTCCCACCCGCATCGATCTGTCGGCTTCCTTGGAGGACATTTTCCGCGCCAGTCCCGCCCCGTACAAGCTACTCCAGCGGGATGAGCGCGTCGTCTTTTCGCCCGAATGCTTCGTGCGTATCGAAGAGGGCCACATTTACACTTTTCCCATGAAAGGCACCATCGACGCCAACTTGCCCAATGCCGACCAGCGTATCCTGGAAGACCCCAAAGAAAAAGCCGAACACTACACCATCGTCGATTTGCTGCGCAATGACCTCAACGCCGTATCAAACCGGGTAGAAGTGGAGGACTTCCGCTACCTGGATCGCATCAACACCAGCGGTAAGGACTTGCTGCAGGTCAGCTCCCGCATTGTGGGCCGACTGGAGGCGGGCTACGAAACGCACATCGGGGAAATCATCCAACGCCTGCTGCCCGCCGGCTCCATCTCCGGGGCGCCCAAGGACAAAACCGTCGAAATCATCCAACACGCAGAACCGGGCCCCCGCGGCTACTATACCGGCATCTTCGGCTACTACGATAAGGGCCGACTGGACAGTGGCGTCCTCATTCGCTATATTGAAAGGCAGGACAAAGATTATTATTTTCGCTCCGGTGGCGGCATTACCGCCTCGAGCGAAGCCCGCAAGGAATATCAGGAACTGATCGATAAAGTCTATGTGCCGGTTGATCGAAACGATTAAAGTGCAAGACGGGGTGATTCATAACCTGGCGCTGCACCAGCAGCGCATGGACCGCTCGCGTCGCCGACTGTTTGGTGCGCTACCACCCATCGACCTGGAAGGGTTGGCGTATTCGGCGCCGCCGGAGGGCTTGTTCAAATGCCGCATCGTTTACAACCAGACGTTGCACTGGGTGGAATTCCTGCCCTACCACCGCCGGGAAATCCGTTCCCTGCAATTGGTGCGGGATGACGCCATCGACTACGGCCTCAAGTACCAAGACCGCCGCCACCTGCAGCGCCTGCAGCAACAATCCGGCGCCTGCGATGATATCATCATCGTCAAAAATGGTTCTCTTACCGACAGCACCTACGCCAACCTGCTCTTTGAAAGCGAAGGGCGCCTCTATACCCCCGATACCCCCCTGCTACCCGGCATCCGGCGGGAACAACTCCTGCGCGAGGGTCGGATTTCGGAAAGACGCATCACCCCCGGAGATGTGCCGCTTTACGAGCGCGTGCATTTGATTAACGCCATGCTGGAAGTGGGGGAGTGTACGGTGGGGGTTGAGTTGGTGGCGGGTATTGAGTAGTTGGACGGGAGGCCGTTCAGGATTCATGCGAATCGCAGGTTGAAAAACCCGGTTAAAAAGTCATTCGGCGCACCCATAGGCGCCGCCGGTTTGTAGATCGCGCCCTTGGGCGCCGCCGGTTTGTAGAAAGGATGCGCTTTAGGGATGGCTAGTCTCCGTAGGAGCCGCCCTTTTTTGGGCTGCTCCTGGAATCGGAGGGCCGCTACTCGGCTGCCCCCGCTGGGGGCGCGCCAAGCTAGCTGATCGCGTTATTTACCCCGCTTGGCGCCCGGGGCTACCAACCGGACGCCCCGCTGGGGCGCTTCTCATAAAACGGTCAATTTTCTAGAATCCCCCGTTCATTCAACGCGCGATTTGGTATTTTTACCCGGCCGACGCAGGAGGACGGGCACTATTAACCATTCACCATTAACCATTCATCATTCACCATGGACCTCATCCTCCTCACCGAATCCCGCTACGAGCAACCCACCAACCCCAATTGGTACGTACAGAACATCCTTACAGAAGACCGCCTCGTACAGGAAGCCCTGGAAAGGCGGGGGCTGCGCGTAGCGCGCCTCGATTGGGCAACGCCCGATTTCGACTGGTCGACCACCCGCTACGCGCTCTTCCGCACCACCTGGGATTATTTCCATCGCTTCCGCGAATTTTGCGACTGGCTGGAGCGGGCCGCCCAACAAACCCGGCTCCTCAATCCGGCTTCCCTCATCCATTGGAATTTGGATAAGCATTACCTGCAAGATTTGGAACAACGCGGCATCCGCATCACGCCCTCCCATTTCATTGAGGCCGGAGAAGGGGTAAGCCTGCGGGAGGCGCACGAGCGCACGGGCTGGCGGGAGACCGTCCTCAAGCCGGCCGTCAGCGGGGCGGGGCGGCACACCTATAAGCTGGCGCCCGCCTCGGTGCCCGAATACGAGCACCTTTTCGGGGAATTGCTCCAGCAGGAGGCGATGATGCTCCAACCTTTTCAGCACAACGTCGTGGATCGGGGCGAGCTCTCCTTAATGGTCATCGACGGGCAGGTGACGCACGCGGTGCTCAAAATCGCCAAACCCGGCGACTTCCGCGTGCAGGACGACTTCGGCGGCACGGTGCACCTCCACGAGCCCACTCCCGCGGAGACGGCTTTCGCCGAAAAGGTCATCGCCGCCTGCTCCCCCCGGCCGATCTACGCCCGCGTCGACCTTATCTACGACAACAAAGACCAACTGGCCCTCACCGAATTGGAATTGGTCGAACCGGAGATGTGGTTCCGGATGATGCCGGAGGCGGCGGAACGTTTGGCGGAAGCGGTTGTTGGAATAGTCAATGGCGCCCGTCCTCATCCTTCGGCGGGGTAAAAATGGCGCCTGCCTGCCCTCCGGGAGGCGAGCCGGCAGCTAGGAATTACCCCCCCCTTTTCAGGCAGCCTGAAGGGCTGCCATAACTAAGCCCTGGGCATCGCCC
>CAYWHT010000397.1:0-4647 GCA_964458135.1 uncultured Saprospiraceae bacterium
TCGCCAAAATACCCCTCCCAAAACATCAAAGAACTTATTACACAGTGTACTAGATGAATTTAATCCGGGTTAGTTCCCGAGGCAATAGCATTCACAAATTTTGGGTTGGCGGGCTATAAGTGTTGCCCGGCCAACAAGCTTTTGCAGATCGGGAGGGATGCTACAGGCCCCGCGCCATCTCCTATTTGGGAGGCTGAGAGAAATTAGTAATTTGGAGGTGCGGGGGAAATTTGCGGTAAAACCACGAAGAGTTTTATAAAAGGCATAATTTTGCGAAGATCACGACTTTGTTTTTATGAGTAAAGAATTGGAAGATCAGGGCTTAAATCCGGCTACCGACGCCAACGTCAATGATGATGATCCCACGGCGTCGGAGCGCAAACGCGACCATATTGAATTGGCGTTTCGCTCCCAGGTCGAACAGGGAGAACTCGATCGCCGGTTTTACTACGAGCCGCTGCTGGCGGGGCACCCGCAGCGCGGCAGTTGGCCGGCCTTTAGCTTTCTGGGAAAAACCATGCGATCGCCGGTATGGGTATCCAGCATGACCGGCGGCACGGAGCTGGCCTACACCATTAATCACAACCTGGCCCGGGCTTGCCGGGAATTTGGCATGGGTATGGGCTTGGGGTCCTGCCGGTCATTACTCTACGGCAACGATACCTTGCGCGATTTCGATGTGCGGGATGAAATCGGTCCGGGTCTCCCGCTTTTCGCCAATCTGGGAGTGGCCCAGGTGGAACAGTTGATCGACCGCCAGGACTTGCCCCGCATTATGGGCCTCATTGAAAAGCTGCGCGCCGACGGGCTGATCATCCACATCAATCCTCTTCAGGAATGGTTGCAACCGGAAGGCGATCGTTTCCAGCGTTCTCCCCTGGCAATTATCGAACGCGTCCTGACCCAACTTGAGATCCCCGTAATTGTTAAGGAGGTGGGGCAAGGTATGGGCTACCATAGCCTTAAAGCTCTATTGGAAATGCCCCTGGCCGCGGTTGACTTCGCCGCCAACGGAGGCACCAATTTCGCCAAATTGGAATTAATGCGCAGCACCCCCGTTAAACGGGAAGTATACAGTAAGTTGGCCTTTGTGGGACATAGCGCGGAAGATATGGTAAATATCGCCAACCAGGTGGTCGAAGAACTCGGTGAGGGCTGCCGCTGCCGGCAAATTATCGTCTCCGGAGGCGTACGGCATTTTCTGGATGGTTATTACTGTATTGAAAAGGTTCAGTTGTCAGCGGTTTACGGACAAGCGTCCGCATTTCTCAAGCACGCTCGTAGCGACTACGAAACGCTCCGGGAATACGTGGACACGCAAATTCAGGGGTTGGAACTCGCGCGGGCTTTACTGCGGATTCGCCCCAACCAGTAGAGCGTTCGCTGAGTGGATCACCTGCCCAACCGCCTGACCGGTACTCGATTGACCCCATCCGGCGGTTAGCAAAAAGCATGACGGCTATCGGCCAAGGTCGCAAAGTTTATGAACGATGCAGGAAAAAACGATTACAGGCTTCTCCAAGCTCCCCAAGAGGGAAAAAATGCAATGGGTGGCCAGACACTACTTTCCCGGTCAACCGGAAATTATCAAAGAGTGGGAAAGCTTCTGGCACGGCGATGAATCCTTGCAACGCACACTGGATGGATTCAGTGAAAACACCATCAGCAACTATTACCTGCCCTACGGCATTGCGCCCAATTTCTTAGTCAACGACAATTCCTACACCATACCCATGGTGATTGAGGAAAGTTCCGTTGTGGCGGCGGCGTCTAGTGCGGCCAAATATTGGCTGCACCGGGGCGGTTTCCGCGCCCGCGTGCTCTCGACCCGCAAAATCGGTCAAGTTCATTTTAGCTGGCGTGGCGACGGCGCCAAACTGTTTGCGGCCGCCGACGCGCTTAAAAAGCAACTGCGCCGCGACGCGGCGCCACTTACCGCCAACATGGAAAAACGGGGCGGCGGAGTACTCGACATCGAACTGCTGGATCTGAGCGCCGAAGAGCCTAATTACTACCAACTCAAGGTGACCTTCGAAACCTGCGATTCCATGGGCGCCAATTTCATCAATTCCGTACTCGAAGAATTTGGCCGCTCGCTGGTTCGTTTTGTATCCACCTACCCGGAATTTACGGAAGAAGAGCGCGATCTGACGATCATTATGGCCATTCTATCTAATTATACGCCGGAATGTGTGGTGCGTACCTGGGTGGAGTGTCCGGTGGAGCATTTATCCAATAATTGTGACGCCGTTCAGGCGGTGACCTTTGCCGACAAGTTTTACAAGGCCGTGCGCATCGCTCGTATCGATACCCACCGGGCCGTTACCCACAACAAAGGAATTTTTAACGGCATTGACGCGGTCGTCCTGGCAACGGGTAATGATTTTCGGGCCATCGAAGCCTGCGGCCACGCCTACGCCGCCCGCGATGGAAAATACCGCAGCCTCAGCTCCTGCTCCATCGAGGACGGCAAATTCTATTTCTGGATGGATATCCCCCTGGCCCTGGGCACTGTTGGCGGTCTGACCAAACTCCACCCCATGGCGAAGCGTTCCCTGGAGCTCTTGGGGCAACCGGGCGCCCAAGAATTGATGCAGATTACGGCTGCGGTCGGGTTGTCCCAAAATTTCGCCGCGCTGCGCTCCCTGGTCACCACGGGTATTCAAAAAGGGCACATGAAAATGCACCTCAAAAATATCCTCAACCATTTGGGCGCCTCCGATAAACAAGCCGAACGAGCGACGGCCTATTTCGCCGATAAGGTCGTTTCCTTCAAAGCAGTGCGTGACTTCCTCAACCGGGAATTACACGACAACGGCGCCATGGAACAAGACTAATCAATCCTCATTGCTATAGTGGGAAATACCGGTAGCCAAACCTCCCAATCCGCTGAACTAAGCTTTCGCGCCCCGGGTAAATTATTACTCACGGGGGAATACTTCGTACTGGACGGCGCCCTGGCGTTAGCTTTGCCCGCCCGGTACGGGCAATCCCTGCGGGTGCGCCCGCAACCGGAAAGCGAGCGTCTGAAATGGCGTAGCTACGATGCCGACGGCCGGCTCTGGTTTGAAGGTGCTTTCGCGGCCGGGGACGGCGCCTACCTGGAAGGAAGCAATGAAGAACTGGGACGCCGGCTACAAAATATGCTGCAATCGGTATGCCGGCAAAACCCGGAGGCATTTTCCCTGCGCGCTCAAGTGACTACCCATTTGGAATTTCCCCGGCAGTGGGGATTGGGCGCCAGTTCCACCCTGCTGGTCAACCTGGCGCATTGGAGTCAAACCGACCCCTATCGCCTGCTGCAAGATTCAATAGGCGGATCGGGTTACGACCTGGCCTGCGGCCTCTCCGAAGGCCCCATCCTCTTCCAGCGGCGCCGGGAAACGCCCCAGTTTGTGGATTTTCCCTACTATCCCCCCTTTGCTTCGCAAATGTACTTCGTCTACCTTGGCCAAAAGCAAAATAGCCGGGAAGGCATCGCCCACTACCGGGAAAAAGGGCCGTACTCTTTCGAAAAAATTCAGCGCATCAATAATTTGACCAGGGCATTTACCTGCGCCCCCAGTCTGGAAGAATTGGAAGCAATTATCCGGGCGCACGAGGCCTTCATCGCCACGACACTGGATTTACCCACCGCCAAGGCCGTTCATTTCCCGGATTACTGGGGAGAGATCAAATCGTTGGGCGCCTGGGGCGGAGATTTCATACTGGCCACGAGCAAACGCTCCGAAAAAGAAACCCGGGATTATTTCCGCAAAAAAGGCAGAGAGGTGGTGATCCCCTACCAGGCCATGGCCGCTCAGCGCTTCGAAAGACCAAACTAAAAGCCGGAACAGGTGTTTAGTTGACAAAATAAAAATGGTAATGAACTTGCTATTTCATCGGTAAGTTAGTAAAGTTCAGTTACTAAAATTCTGAAAAAGTTGCACTATGGATAATACGGTATCTAAGAGCCCAGTCATGCTTTACACGGAACAAACGCCCAACCCGGAATCGCTCAAGTTTGTCACGAATCGCATGCTCTATCAAGGCACGGCGGACTTTCGAGAGGAAGATTTCGCCAAAGAATGGTCTCCCCTGGCAACCGGTCTTTTTGAACTGCCCTACGTCAAGGGCGTATACGTCTGCAATAATTTTGTGACCGTCACCAAGGAGATGAACTACGCTTGGGAAGATATCATGCTCAAGCTAAAAGACTTTATCAAAAACTACGTAGAGGAAGGCGGTGAAATCGTCCGCGAAGGCTTCGCCGAAGAAATGGCTAGGTTGGAAGCGGAACGCGGCGCCGGCATGGAATACACGGAAGACGAAGCCGTGCTGGTCAAAAAAATCAAGGACCTGATCGACACTTACGTCAAACCTGCAGTGGAAATGGATGGCGGCAATATCGAGTTCAAATCCTTCAACGAAGGAACCGTCACCCTGATCCTGGAAGGTGCTTGCAGTGGATGCCCCTCCTCAACGGTCACGCTGAAAGCCGGAATCGAAGGCATGCTCAAGCGTATGGTGCCCGAAGTGAAAGAAGTGGTCGCAGAGATGGGATAAAGCCCCTCCGGCTTGCTTTCCGCCCGGTTGACTGAAAAATTTTATACAGAACCCATTGCGGGTTTGGTCTTTGAGTCGAAAATTAGCCATTTTTTGATTAGA
>CAYWHT010000398.1:0-4629 GCA_964458135.1 uncultured Saprospiraceae bacterium
AATACCCCTCCCAAAACATCAAAGAACTTATTACACAGTGTACTAGAAAACCGACCGTTATTGATTGCTCATCGCTTAATTCCCAATCACCATCCTCATTACTCCATAATCTCCCCCGGAGCTAATTTGCACGAAATAAACCCCTAACGGTAGCCGATGCACATCAATAGAAATCTGCCGGCTCTCTATCGGCAGGGGATTGCTTAGCCATATTTTTCCGCGCAGGTCCAATATTTGCAGTTGACCGCTCTCGCCGACCGGTAAATGGTATTGCAGCCAGATTCGATCCCCGGCGGGATTGGGATAGGCGGTCAAAGGTAGGTTTTGCCTTGCGGTAAATGATAAACTCGTCGATAACTCCCGCGTTGCGTAACGCACCGGTCCGCTCAAAGGACTGGAACGCTCCACCTCAAAATAAGTGAGGTGCGGCTGCCCGTCAGCGGAAACATCCAGGTCTACTTGCGCTCCAAGCACGGTTGGTTCTGCGCGGACATCTACGACGGTTTCCCGCTCCCATTGATTATCCAATAAACGGGCGTAGCGCACCACCGCCCGATCGCCGTAGGCCAGGTGCAGGGCGCCCCCGCTATCCATGGCTAGCGCGGTCACCCGGCGGGCGCCGCTAAAGCCGAGCACCACGGCATCTAGCGTATCTACATCGGTAAACGACCAACCGGATTCTCCCCGCACAGCATAGCGAATAGCGCCTTGATCTCCGACGATTTGATTATAGTAGGCAATGTGCGGACGATCCTGCTCGTCGAGCAAAAGGGAAGGAAAACGACCCACTGCGCCTTCCGTATCCACCCGGGTAATCATCCAACTGTCGCCCCGTTTTAGGGCGTACATCAAATCCCCCTCCATATCGTCGTAAAAGGCGACATGGGGTCGATCATCGCTGTCAATCTGAATCGAAGTGGCGTTCGCGTATTTTACCATTCCCGATTGAATCGGCTCCACCGTCCATTGCGCACCATCGTAATAGGCGTATTCCACGCCGTCTCCGCCAAACTGGGATGGATCGACAGAGCTGGTATGCGGCAACCCCTGGCTGTCAAAGGCGATGGAGTTGTCCCAGCCATCGTGGCCCGGATGCTCAATGCGGTCGATGACCCAATTGCCTGCGTCATTCGGATAAAAGTGGTTTTGGTCTTCGTGATCGTGGTTGTGCACCACAATGTGGGGCCGCCCTGTCGGATCGATGCCGATATCTAAGGGCCCGTAGTAATAGGCCTCGGCGACGAGCTGACTGTGGAAAGTATCCGCTTGCAAAACGGCGTGCCGGACGTAGCCGGGCACGGCCTCCAGCATGTAGGCGATATGTGGTGTTCCCCGGTCGTCCACCGCAATGGAAGGTTTGGCGCCCTCCCCGACCGGGACAATAGTCCAGCTTTGGGCGGAAAGCATTGAAAAGGTATCGGTGCAGAGCAGCAGCAATAGGAAAGTGAAATAGCGCATCGGTAATCTTTTTTGGGATATCAAATTGATATACGGGCGTCAGGCTAAAAAGATGCGTAAGGTCTGATTGCCAAGCTGTTCACCTTCACCTCCGCCCAATACCATTCATTTTAAACATCAAAGCATCCGCGTCGTTAGCATAAAAAATCGAACGACATGGTACACAAGACTTTATCTTTGCTCACCAGCCTGATTATTCTGACTGGTTTAACTATTCCGGCCTTCGGCCAGGAACAAGAGAAAGAAGTAATTCCCGAAGCAGATCCCGAAATACCCGCCCAATTATCCAACGCGCTGGATCAGCACGGATCACTGGATACCTGGAAACGCCTCCACAAAGCAGAATCCGACCTGAAAACCCCCCCAATGGCTAAAAAATCCCCAGTTGGCGGTCAATTCACCGTTGATCTGCACGAGCGTAAAATCCGCGTGGAAAACGAAAATTATCAGGCCGCCTTCAATGGCGAAAAAGCCTGGATAAAACCCGGCATGAAAGCCATGGGCGTACCCCCGCGCTTTTTCACTATGGCTAACTTTTACTTCTTCGGCATGCCGTTCGTCTTAGCGGATGAAGGCGCTGACGTAGACTACGGTAAAATGGAATCCTACAAAGGCGATGTATACAACGTCCTAAACGTTACCTACGAAAAAGACGAGGGCGACTCCCCCAAAGATGACTACAAAGTGTATCTAGATCCCAAAACGGGGCAGCTTAAACTCATCCACTTCGTCGTCACCTATCCGGCCATGAAAGGCGATAAAGACAAGAGCGAACTGCCACGCAAAGCCGTACTGTACAAAGAATGGCAGAAAGTGCAAGAGTTGGTCGTGCCCAAAAAGGTCGCCATAGGTAAATGGCAGGACGAAAAAATCGTCGGCAAGAAAACCTTCACTTTCGAGAACGTTAAATTCAGCAAAGAAGCGCCAGAAGCCGCACTGTTCGAAATGCCGGCGGATGCGGCCTTAGACCAGTCGCACATGAAATCCAGCCGTTAATAACAGCCGCGTTAGCATTAAAGGCCTCCTAGCCCGCCCCTCTAAAAGGAGTGGGCTAGAAGGCCTTTATTTTTTAAGGTGCAAGACGCCAGTCACTTTCAAATCTTTCCTCAATACTGAAAACCCAAAATATTCCAATGGTACAATTGCCAGAGGTGGACGATTAAAGCTATGGCCAATAAAGTGTAAAATACCCTTCCCATGATTCTTCCCTGGCCGCGCCGCCAGATTGACAAAGTGTAGATCAGCACCCCAGCGGCCAGGAGCAAACCCACCAGCGGCACAAAAAGTAACATCTCCAATGCGGGTGGAATGCCGAAGGCAATCTGTTCGGGATCGGAGAGGATGGTCGATAAGCCGATCAAAAAGATAAAAATGCCCAAACCGGCCAGCCACCCCAGCAGTCGGGCCGGAAAGGGAAGCAGGCGTTGTGCTTCTTTGGGCGCTCGGTACCAGCGGCGTTGCATCCATCCCAGCGGCCAGCCGAGGAAAGCCAGACCAATAATAATTAGGGAAACAATCAATAACATCAATTGCACCGGAGGGCGCTCCCAGAAAGCGATCCGCTCAAAGGCTATGATGGGGAGGTCACCCTGAAACATATGGGTGATACGCCCCTCAGCATCTTTCCGAAAGGTCAGCATGGTCCGACTGTCGGCTTCCCGGAAACGATTACTGTCGATTTTTATCCAGTGGCGCTTCTCGCTACCCGGGGTCTGGAGCAGACCGTCCTCCGTGGATTTTACTTCAAAGGCGCCCATCATGGCGCCCAGTTTGGCGAGGTCATCGTGGGCGTAGCGGGTGGCCCGGTAATAGCCGGTATATTTTTCCAATTCGGCGGGGTCGGGGGGCGAAAGGGCTTCTAAGTCTGGCGACGGGAAGAAATGATCCATAAATTTTTCCAACACCTGTCCTTTGGCGGAACCGCCGTTATTGCTGTTGAAAGAAAAGAAGATGCCTACTCGTTCTTCGGGCATGAAAGCAAAGATCGTATGAAACCAGCGCGTATCCCCGCCGTGGCCGATGATTTCCCGCCCGTTTTGGCTGTAGTCCATGAAGCCGTGGCGCATGGGGTTGAGCCCTTCGGCGTGGCGAAAGGCGGGGCTTTGCATCTTGGCAGCCGTGACACTATCCAGGATTGTGGTTCCCTGGAAAGCCCCCAATTGCAGGTGGGCAATCATAAAGCGGACCATATCGGTGGCCGTAGCGCTCGCCGAGCCCACCGGAGCGAGCGGCACGTATTCAAAGCCTTTTTCCACGTATTCGCCATCCTGAAATTGGTACCCTTTAGACATTTTGGGCGCCAGGTCATCCGGCAAGGGTTGCCGGAAAGTGGTGTTTGGCATACCCAGCGGGTCGAGGATGCGCTGTTCGACGTACTCGTCCCACGATAAGCCCGAGAGGCGCTCCACGATCAGTGCCGCCAGGCCCGTGCCGTGGTTGGAATAGCTGGCGATTTGTCCGGGAGGGCGTACGCGCCGCGGCATTTCCTCCTTTAGAATTTCATCCAGCGGGGCTAAACTACTCGAGTCCCGCCCGAAAAGGCCGATGACGTGATCCCCCAGACCGGGGGTGTGCGTCATCAGGTGCATCATGGTGATCGGCTCACCGTACTTTTTCGGCACGAGGGGCTCCGCCAGATAATCGTTGACGTCGGCATTCAAATCTAACTTTCCGGCCTCGGCCAACTGCATCACCGCCGTCCAGACGAAAAGCTTGGAAACGGAACCGATGCGGAAAAGCGTTCGATCCGGATCGACCGGCACCTGGTTTTCAAGGTCGGCGTAGCCGTAACCTTTGGCAAACATCAGCCGGTTGTCTTTGACCACGGCTACGGTGGCGCCGGCGATGTGCTCGGTCTTTAGAAAGGCCGGGAAGAGGCCGTCGAGGTAGGCTTTGAGGTGGGTGGAGTCGAGGGGGGGGCTGGTGTCGGGTTGAGCAAACGGTTGTGGGCTAAAGAATATAAGAAACAGCGCAAACCAACAGACAGTAAGGGTAGCTTTCATTTCAAAGTGGTTTTCTAAGGTCAGAATTTAAGAAAATGAATTGGGCGGAACAATAGAAGTGTCCTTCCGAATCGAATAGTTTTGGATGAGATACTAATATTTTTCGATGGGGGTTTATTATAGTCTGACAACTCAGGATTTGTGAAAATATGACGCCGCTATTTTTTCG